>NZ_JBSQIC010000023.1:0-45526 GCF_055108615.1 Tangfeifania sp.
ATACAGCAACGGAACTGTATATTGGGGAACTTTATCTGATGGTGCTACAATGTATTTTAACCTTGTTACCGCCAGTAACGTGCATTTTGAAGTTTCGTATAGCAAAGGGGAATGCGGAGAAGTGACTAATAACTACCATTTCATAAAAGGGAATAGACTATCTCTTGCTATTGCTCCTAATCCAACAACAGGAGAAACTACGCTGGCGATTAAATCTGATTCCAAAGAAAAAGATTTTGATGATAACGCCGAGTGGGACATGGAAATCTACAGCCCCATGCAGGCATTAAAAACGAAGAAAACCAAACTTAAAGGCAATAGCACAACCATTCAAACCGCCGGCTGGTCCAAAGGGGTTTATACTGTTCGTGTAAAATACAAGGATGAAATATTAACCGGGAAACTTATTGTGAAGCGATAGATTTTTTAGCTGTAATTAACCAAACCTTCAGGGGTTGCGTAACCCTGAAGGTTTAAACAAGCCAGTAAACTTACTTCTTACATCCCGGCTAAACCAAAAAACAGATGACAACCCGAAACAAAATACATTTGGAAAACCCCATGCAGCCTGCAGCAACAAATTCAAGGGACCGGAAAGTTTACTGCACTGTGCAGCAAAGTTTCCAATTAATTGGAAAACCTCCTGCAAGCTGCAGCAACATTTTAAAAGCAAACCTCGGAAACTACCGAAATGAAGAACATTTCCAGTTTCAAACCGAATTTAAAGGGCTGGTGGAGAAATACACGCCCGAAACGCTTAACATCAATGCGGCCAGGGCCGTTTATTTGCCGACCTACAACAAAGAAGACGGCACGCTGAATGTTATCCGCAAAAACCCGCTGACTTCCGATATCTCGGCGGCCGACGACCGGTGCGATTCGCTGGGCACCGGCCTTTTTTATACGGCAAAGGGCGCTACCTACCATTACTCTGCTGCCAAATGAGAAGCGGCCGGGCGGGTGCAGATTGTCGTTGAGAATTACGGCAACATTAACCGGAAATCGTACGACGAACAAACTGCCGCCATTAACAGTATGGTGAAAGACCTGCAAACCGGTTATGCCGAAGACATTGCCACCCTGGGCCTGGAAAAGTGGGTAACCGAACTGGCGGCAGCCAATGAGGCTTTTGAGGAGTTGATGCAAAAACGGTACGAGGCAGAAGCCGGAAAACCACAATATACCATGAAAACCGCCCGCGAGGAGGTGGATGAGGCTTATCGGGTCATCATTGAACGCATTGATGCCTTGATTATCGTGAATGGCGAAGAACAGTATGCCGGTTTTGTAAACAACCTGAACGAACGCATCGAGCGTTACAACAATGCTGTTTCGCGCCGTTACGGGCGGAACGAGAAAGAGGATGAAAATTAGCCAGCAGAGACGCACGGCCGTGTGTCTCTGCATCTCAGGGATCGGCGAAATGAATTCGCTGTCTTTTAGTCATAGCCTCACTAAGAGCGAGACTATGACTTTGTCAAAACTTTCTATTCCAGTTTTGTTTCGGAACGGTTTCCGGCTTTATCAACGGCTGCAATGAGTATCTCGCTTCCTGTTTTTTCGGTTTCAAAAACAAAGGGCCTGCTTTTTAAAGTTTGTGGCTGATGGGGCACCTCACCTGCCTTTTGGCCGTCAATAATCACCTCGTAATGCGAAACGGGTTCGTCGCCTGCCAGGGCTGTCTCCCAAATAATCCGGGTTTTTTCACCCGTTTTTTGCAGTTTCGGATTTCGTGGCCCTGAGAGTCCTTCATTTTCCAGCGCCTGGAAATAGTTGGTTTTTCCCTCTTTTACTTTGGCTGCATGTGCTTCAATTTTTCGGCGCTCTTCGGCCGATAATCCGTCGGGTTCAATCTGGGCGGCATAAAAATTCTGCACCAGCTGGCATTTCATGGGGTCGTCGTCAATCTGGCCTATACCAATAATCAACGTATGAATTCCCGGCGTGGTAAGTGCATACTCCACCAGCGGGCGGCTGGGCAGTTCGGGCGTTCCCACTTTCCGGTAAACATCGGCAGGCTCGTTCGACCATTTCGGTTCTTTATGATACATGGCCGCATCGGCAAAAACTTTCATGCCGATTATTCCCATGCCTTTGGCCTCGGCAACCGGGATAACATTGTGCTGCATGTTCATTTTCAGCTTGTCGTTGGCGTTGATGGCCACCAGCATTCCATCCAGAAGTCCGTATTCATCGCGCTGGATCATCTCCATCATTGCCGGCGGATGGGCATGCCCGGAGAAACCGATGTGACGGATCAGTTTTTCATTTTTCGGGTTCATTCCGGTGTGGTTAGTGCCGTCGCGTAAATCACGCAAAGCCACGAGCGCGCCAAAATTTCCTTCCGGATCGAGAGGCGTTTCCAGGCCTTCATATAATACGTCCACTTCATCCATGTTATGCAGGGTGTGAATCAGTACCATATCGAGGTAAGCCCCCTCGGGGTACCAGCCTTTGTTATCGCCAAACAGCTGGGTGAGCGAGCGTTTTACATCGTCAACGGCGCATTGCACTTCTTCCCCGTTCGACCAGTTACTCACATTTTCCCGCTCCGGCCAGCCGGGTTTTCCCCAGCGCATAGCCGTTTTACTGGTCAGCCAGATGGATTTGCGCAGCTCTTCGTTGTAGCCGTCTTCGCCGGGGATCAGGTTCAGTTTTTTAAAAGCTTTGTTGTAATTCAGCTGACTGTCAGCGTACAGGTTCGACGTATCGAAATAATTGATGCCCAAATCGAATGCTTTCAGAATGATGGGAACAGGATCAACGTCTTCGGGTGTCCACTGCAGTGAGGCCTGTCCACCCAGACCAAGCGTGGTTACATCGAATCCCAGGTTCCCAAACGGGCGTTTCATGGGCGCGGGTACATCCTCCACATTGCATCCGCCCAATGACATGGTTGATACCGCGGCAGTTGTTGCTGCCGATACTTTTATAAAATTCCTTCTCGAAATCGGGTATTTTTCTTTTTTCTCCATAACATTATTTTTTTTTGTAAAGATACAAAAAATGATTGAAGCACCTTCAATCCGGCACATTAAGTATCAGGTTGTCAACAAGTAAACTTACAACTTTTCAGTTCACGAAACCTGCCAGGGCATAAACCAGGGCAGCCTGCCAGTTGATGGCCACTTCGTTGTGGCTGTACGATGCTTCTTCATCCATCCAGTCGGTTGCCGAATGGCCTCCCCCCACGATGTATCCGGGCCAGGGTGCTTCCACATCATCGGCCCCCGAGCGGCGATCGTGAGGGTTCATGGGCGGGTTCAACCCCAAACCTGTTACATACGAACGGTTGTAATAATTGTGCCCGAAAATATGGTTCACGGCATCCAGTGCGGTTTCAATATATTTTTTATCGGGCTGAAGCAAGTTGGCCACCTGAAGATTAACGGTTTGCCGTGCTACTGTGCCGTTGCAACCCCAGTAGTAACGACCAGCCAGCGGACGGTTATACACATCTTCCTGGGCTTTTTTTACCAGTGCATCGGCATTCCCGAGAATGTTTTGCTGTATGGTTTTTGCTATTTCCGGTTTTTTGCCTGATTTTTCTGAAAGGGCGTAAGTGAACATGCCCAGGTTGGAAACATCGCTCCAGTCCCAGTTTTCGTCAATTTCAAAATTCATTTCGGCAGCCCGTTTTTCGAAATCGGCCAGGCATTTGGAGTCGCCGGTGGTTTCCCATAGTTCGGCAGCGGCCCACAGGCGGTCGTCCACATCGCGCGACTGGTAGCCCCCGGTTTGAAAATCGCCCTGAACAAAGCGCTTGTATCCCGGATTTTCCTGCAAAAAGCGGTAACTCACCCAGGCGGCATCAAGGCATTTTTGGGCATATTCGGCATCGTACGGTTCGAAATGGCGCGCTGCCATGGCCATCAAAGCCACGAAGTCGGCAGTGGCTGCCGAGCTCCATTCGGTGAAATAACGCTTTTCGTGGTCGTCCTGCGGCATAATAAACCCTGAAAAGTTGGTGCGTGTGAGTTTGTGCGACACCCTGCCCGAGCCGTCGGGATACTGCATTTTCAGAATCCAGTCGGTTTCCCATTTCAGTTCTTTCAAAAATTCGGGAAACCCAGGTGCTGTTTCAGGCAATTCATAATTAATTTTTCCCAGGTTTTCCTGAAAATGATCCCAGGCATAAAACAGCACCCCCAGCGTTACTCCTGCATTCACCACGTATTTGCCGTGGTCGCCTGCATCGTGCCAGCCGCCGGTGCCATCGCGCTGGGAGCCGGGTTTGCCCATGTAATCTTCATAAGCATCCTCCAAATGGCAAGCCTCTGTTTCATACACATTGCCTTGGTATTCACCGTGAACGCCCATTCCACAACGCCACAAATAAAAGGCACGATAGCTGGTTTTGGCGGCAAAACGAAATACGTCGCCGGCAATATCAAATTCAGTGGATTTACCCAACCCCGGAACTTCCAGGTAATATCTACCGGGAGTTGTCACACCGGAAAAATCGGCGGTCCACACATTCTGGTCCACATCTTTCTGAAATTCGGAACCGGTGGTTTTCCCGGTAAAAACAACATTCCCGTTTTCAGCATTTACCACTGTAAACAACTCACATTCATGCGGTATGGCTGCTGTTTTTTTCGATCCAGGCAAAAACCCGATGGAATTCAGATGCACCGGATACATTTGAGCAGCAACTGAAAATGAAAGGGTTAACAAAACAAAAAAGGAGGAAATCACTCTTCTCATCGCTATTGATTTAGGTTGCAAATTTTCACTGGGTTGAAGTTATGCAATTTTTTTAATTGTGGAAAATACAAAAAGAAAAACCATTTTATGCCAGTGGTTTTAACCACATTTTGGTTTGTATCTGTTAAACGCCTAATTCAAAAAAATACGACTGAAAATAATTCCAGCCGTATTTCTTATTTTATTCTTCCTTCCTGAGAAGAGCCAGGAAGTGTTTGTTATTTCAGGTTCTTTATACGTTTCATTGCCTCGATGGTACTTTCGCGGTCGGCAAAAGCGGAAAAGCGGAAGTAACCTTCGCCGGCAGGCCCGAATCCGGAACCCGGGGTTCCCACCACGTTGGCTTCTTTGAGCACTTTATCGAAAAAGTCCCACGAAGTCATCCCGTCTTTTGTTTTCACCCAAATGTAAGGCGCATTCACACCGCCAAAAACTTCATACCCAATTTCAGTGAGGCTTTCTTTCATAATGCGGGCGTTCTCGAGGTAATACCCGATTACTTCAGCAATTTCTTTTTTCCCATCTTCAGTAAAAACAGCAGCCGCGGCTTTTTGCACCGGGTACGAAACGCCGTTGAACTTGGTCGATTGCCTGCGGTTCCAAAGCGGCTTCACCGGATGGGCTTTTCCATTTTTGTCGTAACCCACCAGTTGTTCCGGGATTACGGTAAAAGCACAGCGTGTTCCGGTAAATCCGGCAGTTTTCGAGAAGCTGCGGAATTCGATAGCCACCTCTTTGGCACCTTCAATTTCATAAATGGAATGCGGAATATTTCCTTCCGTAATAAACGCCTCATAAGCTGCATCGAAAAGAATAATGCTTTTATTTTCGCGGGCATAGTCCACCCATTTTTTCAGCTCTTCTTTTGTGGCCACAGTACCCATCGGATTATTGGGGTAACACAGGAAAATCAAATCCGGTGTATCTTCCGGCAGCTCCGGCACAAAATCGTTTTCAATGGTACACGGCATGTACACAATCCCTTCGTAGTGGCCGTTGGGCTGGCACTGTCCGGTTTTCCCCGACATTACGGTAGTATCGGCATAAACCGGGTAAACCGGGTCGCAAATAGCTATTTTATTGTCGTGCCCGAAAATCTCCTGGATGTTCCCGGTATCGCATTTCGAACCGTCGGAGATAAAGATATCGTCGGCCGAAATATCAACTCCCCTGCTCTGGTAAGCATTTTTGGCGATGGCTTCGCGCAAAAAAGCATATCCCTGCTCGGGGCCGTACCCTTTAAACGTTTCGGCTTTGGCCATTTCATCCACACCTTCGTGAAACGCCTTTACCACACTCGGGACCAGCGGCTGAGTAACATCGCCAATGCCCATTTTAATTACTTTCTTGTCAGGGTTCGCTTCCATGAATTCACTCACCCTTCTCCCAATTTCCGGGAAGAGATAGCCCGCCTGAAGTTTCAGGTAATTTTCATTAATTAATGCCATAAATTATTGTTTTATTCAATTATTTGCTCTTTTGTGTACATACGTGCAAAGTTAAAAATATAATTATCAGCAGTGAATTCACTCTCTGGTACGGGAACAATATCGGCAATGTTTAATACTTTTGTAAAATTAAAACAACTGTTATGAAGAATTTCTTTGTGAAATCGCACGGTTTGGGAAACGATTATATTATTTTAAACCAAAGTGAAATTGAATTTGACCTGACCGAAAAAGCGATTCAACGAATATGTGATGTTCATTACGGCATTGGTTCCGACGGTATTTTGCTGAAAGTGCCCAGCCTGAATGCCAATTTCGGAGTACGTATTCTGAATCCCGATGGTTCGGAAGCGGAGAAAAGCGGCAACGGACTGCGAATTTTTGCCAAATACCTCCACGATTACAAAATTGCCAAATCGCCGGTTTTTACCATCGAAACTTCAGGTGGGCTGGTGCAGGCCGAAGTTACAGAAGAAGTAAACGGCAAAGCACAATCGGTAAAAGTGGATATGGGAAATGCCATTTTTAATTCGCCTGAAATCCCGGTGAACTGCCAAAACCCGGAGTGCATCGACGAAACGTTGCACCTCGAATACAAAGATTACAAAGTTAGCTGCGTATCGGTAGGAAACCCGCACTGCGTAATTCTTACAGATAAACTCGACGAAAAAGAGGTGAAAACCTTCGGCCCGCAAATTGAAACCAACCCCATGTTTCCCAATCGCATCAATGTACAGTTTGCAAAAGTACTTTCGCCCACCGAAGTGGAGATTATGATATGGGAACGCGGTGCCGGCTGGACCCTGTCCTCCGGAAGTTCGTCGTGTGCAGTGGCATCGGTATTGGTAAAAAAAGGATTGGTACAGCCCAATCTGACTGTAAAAATGCCCGGAGGAAACCTGATAATTGAAATTGACAGATCATGGTATATCCGGATGACAGGCGCCGTGAGGGAAATTGCCAACGGAACACTGAGCAATGAATTGCTGGAAGATATCCAATAATAGCAGAAGAATGATTAATTCTCCACTAAATTTACTGTCTTTATTTAGATTAATTCCAGGATATTTAGCACAAACACTATTTTTGTGTAGCAAAATTTAAAAGTTATGGCCGAAAAAAATTTACCTTTTTCAAAAGAACAACTGGAAAATATTATTGAAAACCACCCAACTCCTTTTCACATTTACGATGAAAAGGCAATCCGTGAAAATGCACGAAAATTCAAAAAAGCTTTCGACTGGAATGAAGGGTTTAAAGAATATTTTGCTGTTAAAGCAACTCCAAATCCTTACCTCGTAAAAATTTTGCGGGAAGAAGGTTTTGGTGCCGACTGCAGCTCGGAGGCTGAATTGGAACTGGTGAAACGCGTAGGTATGAGCGGCAACGAAATTATGCTGACCTCCAACGATACGCCGGTGAGCGAATTCAGCAAGGCAAAAGAGATGGGTGCCATAATCAACCTCGACGATATTTCGCATATTGAATACCTGCAGAAAAATGTGGGACTGCCCGAAACCATTTGCATGCGTTACAATCCGGGCGATTTAAAAGAAGGAAACCTGCTTATTGGGCATCCCGAAGAAGCCAAGTACGGTTTTACACACGAACAGATTATTGAAGGTTACCGAATTCTGAAAAGCAAGGGAGTCAAAAATTTTGGCGTGCATACCATGGTGGCTTCCAATGAACTCGATCCCGACTATTTTATTGAAACAGCCGAACTGCTGTTTAACCTGATTGCCGAAGTGCATGAAAAATCCGGCGTGGTGATTAGTTTTGCCAACATGGGCGGAGGAATCGGCATTCCATACAAACCGGAACAGAAAGCCGTGGATATGGAATATGTAAGCGAAGGAATCAAAAAACTGTACGAAGAAAAAATCACTGCCAACGGTCTGAAGCCGCTGAAACTGTTTTTTGAATCGGGCAGGGCAATAACAGGCCCTTACGGATACCTGGTATCAAAAGTGCTGCACCTGAAAGAAACTTACAAAAAATTCGCCGGTCTGGATGCCAGTATGGTAGATTTAATGCGCCCCGGGATGTATGGCGCTTACCACCACATTACCGTGGCCGGAAAAGAAAACGAACCACATACCGAAAAATATGACATAACCGGTTCGCTGTGCGAAAACAACGACAAGTTTGCCATTGACCGGATGTTGCCAAAACTGGAACCCGATGATATTGTGGTGATTCACGACACCGGCGCTCACGGCCATGCCATGGGATTCAACTACAACGGCAAGCTGCGTTCGGCCGAATTGCTGCTGCGCGAAAATGGGGAAGTGACTCAAATCCGCCGCCCGCAAACGCTCGAAGATTATTTCGAAACCCTCGATTTTGACGGATTGAAAGATTTTGAAGTTTAAACTAAAATCGGAATATTTGTGAATGGCCGGGCAATTTAACCCGGCCTTTTTTGTAATTTCGTGAAATGAAAATCGGTTTCGATGCAAAACGGGCATTTCTAAACTCCTCCGGACTGGGCAACTACAGCCGCAATACACTGAATGCCTTAAAAAACTATTTTCCTGAGAATAACTACCTACTTTTCACCCCGAAAGTGAAACCGAAACTTTTTGAAAACCATGAGCAGTTTCAGGTAGTTTCTCCGCCCGGGTTGTACAAAGGTTTTTTGAAATCAATTTGGCGCAGCTATTTCCTAACAGGGAGGTTGAAAAAATCCAACCTGGACCTTTTTCACGGACTAAGCAACGAGCTGCCTTCCGGCATCCAAAAAACAGGCATTCCTTCAGTAGTTACCATTCACGACCTGATTTTTATGCGCTACCCGGAATTTTACAAGCCGCTGGACCGCAATATCTATTTCCGGAAAATGAAATATGCCTGCCAGGTTGCTAACAAAATCATAGCCATCAGCCGGCAAACCAAAAGCGATTTGGAAACTTTTTTTAAGGTTGCCCCGGGAAAAATTGAAATTATTCACCAGCCCGTAGCGGCCACATTTTTCAAAAAACAGGACACATCAAAAGTGTTTACCGATCATGTAATTCCTGAAAATTTTATTCTGGCAGTGGGGACAATCGAACCACGCAAAAATCAACTTGCACTGCTCAGGGCTGTTCAAAATTCAAAAATTGAAACCCCAATTGTTTTTGTAGGCAAACCAACAACCTATATTTCTGAATTGAAAAATTTTATTGACAGAAACAACATGCAACGCCAGGTCTTTTTTCTTTCCGGTTTGGAAAAAGAAGAGTTGGCAGCACTTTACCGGAAGGCGCTGTTATCGGTTTATATTTCTGTTTTCGAGGGATTTGGTCTTCCTGTCATCGAGTCGATGGCAAGCGGCTGTCCGGTGCTGACTTCTTCCGTTTCGTGTTTGCCCGAAACGGCAGGCGATGCCGCTGTTTTATGCAATCCGGCGGATGCAAGCGATGTTGCTGAAAAATTAAAATCGTTACTCGAAGATGAATCTCTCAGAAAACAAATAATTCAGAAAGGTGTTGAACGGGCCAAAGCTTTTCATCCTGAAATTTATGCCAAAAAATTAATTTCTTTGTACACCAGTTTATTGAAGTAAAAAAACATGCAAAACGATATTAAAAAAGCGCTGGGAGTTTTAAAAAACGGGGGAGTGATTTTGTATCCCACCGACACTATTTGGGGACTGGGCTGCGATGCCACCAACCCCGACGCGGTTAAAAAAATCTATGAAATTAAAAAGCGGGAAGATTCAAAAAGTATGCTGGTGTTGATGGAAAACCCGGCACTGCTGGAACGATATGTTAATGAAGTGCCCGAAGTGGCGTGGGATTTGGTGGAAATCAGCACCACACCGCTGACAGTGATTTACCCCGGTGCCAAAAACCTGGCAGCCAATTTAATTGCCGACGACGGCAGCGTTGGCATCCGGTTCACCAAAGAGGAATTTACCAGCCGTTTGCTGCAACGGTTTCGCCGCCCGATAGTCTCAACATCAGCGAACATCAGCGGGGAAAAAGCTCCGGCTTTTTTCGATGAAATTTCAGAAGATATTAAAGAGCAGGCAGATTACATTGTGGAATACCGGCAGGATGATGTAATCCCGTCGCAACCATCGAGTATCATTAAACTTGGTCCCGGCGGGCAAATTGATATTATCCGGAAATAAAAAGCCACTGCAAAAATGCAATGTCTTAAACCCAGATTATTTAAGGAAATAACAATATGTCCCTAAATTATTTCTTGTTTATTATCAAAGGTATAGTAGGTAACACGCATGTATTTTAATCATCATCTTGGGTGCAAATGTTTTACATGCTCGTTTCAGATTTTTAGAAAAACTCCTGTTACTTTCATTTGAATTTGGTAGCTTTAGAAACAGAAATTTAACTTCCTTTAATAATGAAAAGAGCGCTTGCCACCATAAAAGATATTGCGCGGGAACTAAAAGTTTCGCCGTCAACCGTTTCAAGGGCGCTGAAAAACCATCCTGACATTAGCGCAGAAACCAAAAAGGCGGTAAAAGAACTCGCCCAAGAACTAAACTACCAGCCCAATGCAGTGGCACTCAGCCTAAAACACCAAAAAAGCAACACCATCGGCGTTATCATACCGAAAATTGTACACTACTTTTTTTCATCAGTTATCAGTGGTATTGAAGATGTGGCTTACGATGCCGGAATAAATGTTATCATTTGCCAGTCGAACGAAAGATACGACCGCGAGGTTGCCAACGTAAAAACATTGCTGGCCAACCGGGTTGATGGTATTCTGATGTCGGTTTCAAAAGAGACCCAGGATTTTAATCACATCGAATATATTCGCGAGAACCAGGTCCCCATGGTTTTTTACGACCGCATTGCCCCGGGATTTATTACCGACCAGGTTATTATCGACGACTTTGAAGCAGCCTGCCAGGCTACAAAACACCTGACCGATTCAGGCAGAAAAAAAATTGCCCATTTTGCAGGGCCGCAAAACCTGTTGCTCGGTCGTCAGCGAAAAGCCGGGTACCAAAAAGCTATTGCCGAAGCAGGTTTAACAACCGGCGATGAACTGATTTTCAGTACCGATAGTTTTGAAAAAGCCCACCTGACAGTTTTGGACATCCTGAACAAAAAAACAGAAATTGACGGCCTTTTTGCAGTTAACGATCTTACGGCCATCGGGGCAATGAAAACACTTTTAAAACATGGCGTAAAAATACCCAAAGACGTGGCAATCGTCGGTTTTTCTGACGGAAGGCTTTCAGGAATTACCGATCCTTCATTAACTTCCGTCGATCAGCACGGTTACGAAATGGGCTCTGCTGCCACCGAAATGCTTCTACGAAGAATTACTTCCAAAAAAAATTACCCGGCCGAAACAAGAATCCTGAATGCCAATCTTATTGTCAGGGAATCGTCAGCTATTTAAAAAAATGATTTTTTTGTCTCTCCGCAAACGTTTGAAACAACTATTCAAGCTTCAAAACTCCCTTTTTCAGTTTGTTGTAAAAACTAAAATATTTGTTTTTTTAAGATTTTATGCCGTATATTTGATTTGGCTTATCACATTATACTTCTCGTCTGCAACGCAGCAAATATCCCGAAATGTAATTTTTTTACATTGCATCGATGTAACTTAAAATATTGAATTATGAGTAAGAAACCTACGCTCAGCTTTTGGCAGATTTGGAATATGAGTTTCGGTTTTCTGGGCATTCAGTTTGGATTTGCACTGCAAAATGCGAATGTCAGCCGGATATTCGAAACGCTGGGTGCCGAGGTGGAAAATATTCCCATTTTGTGGATTGCCGCACCAGTTACCGGTTTGGTGGTTCAGCCTATTATCGGCCACATGAGCGACAAAACCTGGACCCGCCTGGGTCGCCGCCGTCCCTATTTTTTGGTTGGGGCCATTTTGGCTTCGCTGGCGCTGATTATAATGCCCGATTCCCCTGCATTGTGGATAGCGGCCGGTATGCTCTGGATAATGGATGCCTCCCTGAATGTTTCCATGGAACCATTTCGCGCTTTTGTGGGCGACATGCTGCCCAACGAACAGCGCACCCGCGGTTTTGCCATGCAAAGTTTTTTTATCGGCACCGGCGCAGTGGTGGGATCACTCCTGCCTTACATAATGACAAACTGGCTGAACATCCCGAACACTGCTCCTGAGGGAGTTATTCCACCCTCAGTGCGATGGTCATTTTATACTGGGGCATTCATATTTTTTCTCGCCATTCTATGGACCATCATCTCTACCAAAGAATACCCGCCCGAAAAAATGCAAGAATACGAAAATGAAGGACTTTATCATTCATCATGAATGGAAAATAATAGAAGAGGATTTCAATCCTGAAAACAACCGGATTTCAGAAAGTATTTTCAGTATTGGAAACGGCAAAATGGGCCAGCGTGCCAATTTTGAGGAAAACTACTCGGGCGATTCTCTGCAAGGCACTTACATTGCCGGAATCTATTATCCTGACAAAACCCGCGTGGGCTGGTGGAAAAACGGATATCCGGAATACTTTGCCAAAATTATTAACTCCACCAACTGGATTGGAATCGATATTTCAGTAAACGGCGAAGTACTCGACCTGGCCAAAATGAAAATTGAAAAATTCAGGCGCGAACTCGATATGAAAGAAGGTGTACTTTCACGCAGTTTTGTGGCCACAATGCCCGGCCGACAAAAAGTGGAAGTAAACTCCACGCGCTTTGTCAGCATCGACGATACCGAAATTGGGGCCATCCGCTACTCGGTAAAAGCACTGAATTTTTCGGGGGAGCTGACCCTTTCACCTTACCTCGACGGTGATGTAAAAAACGAAGATGCCAACTTCGATGAAAAATTCTGGGTGGAAAAGCATAAAGAAATCAATAAAAATGAAGGTTACCTGACGCTGGAAACACTGAGAACCCGTTTCCAGGTTACCACCGGAATGTGGTTCAGCATTCTGAAAAATAATGAAAAAGTTGCGGGACAACCCGAAAATGTCATCCGTGAAAAATACATCGGGGCATCGCAAACAATTCAGGTTAAAAAAGAAGACGAAATTACAATTGAAAAACTGGCGGCAACGGTTTCATCGTTGAACTACCCAAAACCCGATTTGCTGAAAAAAGCCAAATCTGCCATTGCCCGGGCACAAAATGCCGGATTCGACAAGCTTTTTAAAAACCACAAAAACAAGTGGCTAAAAAAATGGAAAACCAGCGATATAAAAATTGAAGGAGATATTGCCGCCCAGCAGGGAATCCGCTACAATATCTTTCAGATGAACCAAACCTACACCGGAGAAGACGAGCGCCTGAACATTGGCCCCAAAGGATTTACCGGCGAAAAATACGGAGGTGTAACTTATTGGGATACTGAAGCTTATTGTTTACCTTTCTTTTTGAGCACGGCTCCTCCAGAAGTGGCAAAAAACCTGCTGCTTTACCGGCACAAACACCTTAAAAAAGCCATTGAAAATGCTGAAAAGCTCGGCTTTAAAAACAACGCCGCGCTTTACCCGATGGTAACCATCAACGGCGAGGAGTGCCACAACGAATGGGAAATTACCTTCGAAGAAATTCACCGCAACGGCGCCATTGCCTACGCCATTTATAATTATATCAACTACACCGGCGATAAAGAATACCTCGCGCCCTACGGTTTCGAGGTACTTTTGGCCATCAGCCGTTTCTGGAGCCAGCGAGTGAACGGGTCAGAGGAAAAGCAAAAATTTGTAATGCTGGGCGTTACCGGACCGAACGAATACGAGAACAACGTGAACAACAACTTTCACACCAATTACATTGCAGTGTGGACACTGAAGTACACGCTTGAAGCTATCGACTACCTGAAAAAAAAGTTCCCGTTTTTGTTTGAAGAGCTGATTAAAAAATGGAAGTTCAATGAAACAGCAGAAACTACGCACTGGAAGAATATTATTGAAAACATGCATTTCCCATACGATAAAAATCAAAAGTTGTTTTTACAGCAAGACGGGTTTTGCGACAAAGTACTGCAACCGGTTTCGAAACTTCCGGCAAAAGAACAGCCTATAAATCAGAAATGGTCGTGGGACCGGATTCTGCGCTCGTGCTACATCAAACAGGCCGACACGCTGCAAAGTATTTTCTGGTTTGAAAATGATTTTTCAGATGAGCAGATAAAAAAGCATTTTGATTTTTACGAACCGTTTACCGTACATGAATCATCGCTCTCGCCATGTGTGCATTCCATTCTGGCAGCCAAAATCGGGTACGAAAAAAAGTCGTATGACATGTACCTGCGCACTGCCCGCCTCGATTTAGACAATTACAACAACGACACCGACGACGGCCTGCACATCACCAGCATGGGAGGTACCTGGATGTCGGTGGTAATGGGATTTTGCGGGGTCCGTGTAAAAAACAACCGGCTTGTTTTCAACCCTTTTCTGCCAAAAAAATGGAAAGCGTATTCATTCCGCATCAATTTCAGGGGCACCCATCTCGAAGTAAAAATGGAACGAAATGAATTTACCGTTGTAAACCATTCCAATCAAAAAACCTCGATTCAGGTTTGGAAAGAACAAGCTGAAATAGAAGGCAATAAACAAGTAAAACTTAAAAATTCAAAATAATATGAAACGCACTGTTTTTTCTGTGTTGATTACCCTCATCGCCTTGAATATTGTATCGGGCCAGGTCCAGCTCGAGCGGGTGGAACCCATGTTTTGGTGGGCCGGAATGAAATCGCCCGACCTGCAACTGATGGTTTATGGCGAAAATATTTCTGAAACAAATGTTTCGCTTGAATACTCCGGCGTAGAATTGGTTTCGGTTTCCAAAGTTCAAAACCCAAACTATCTTTTTATCGATTTAAAACTTTCGGAATCTGTAAAACCGGGCAGTTTCGACCTCCTTTTTCAAAAAGAAAATGAAACGGTGGAAACGTATAATTACGAATTGAAAGCCCGCGAAAACGGTTCGGCCAGCCGCGAAGGTTTCGACCAGTCGGATGTGATTTACCTGATTACCCCCGACCGTTTTGTGAACGGAAACCCGGGCAACGACCAGGTGGAAGGGATGAAAGAGCTGCCCGACCGAACTGACAAAGACGGCAGACACGGCGGCGATATCCGCGGAATTATCAACTCGCTCGATTACCTGCAGGACATGGGATTTACAGCAGTGTGGCTCAATCCGGTGCTGGAAAACAACATGACGCAGGTTTCGTACCACGGTTATTCCACCACCGATTTTTACAAGGTCGATCCACGTTTTGGCTCCAACGAAGAGTATCGCGAACTCAACGATGAATTAGACAAACGCGGCATGAAACTGATCATGGACATGATTTTTAACCACTGTGGATCGGAACACTGGTGGATGGACGACCTGCCCATGAATGACTGGATTAATCATTACCCGGAATATAAAATTACTTCGCACCGGCGCACCGTAAACCAGGATCCACACTCCTCGGAGTCGGATTACAAAGCCATGGTAGATGGCTGGTTTGTGCCTACCATGCCCGACCTGAACCAAAAAAATGAGTTCATGAAAAATTACCTCATCCAGAACAGCATCTGGTGGATTGAGTTCGTGGGCCTCGAAGGAATCAGGCAGGATACGTGGCCTTATCCCGACAAACACATGATGGCCGAATGGACACAACGGGTTTTGGAAGAATACCCGGATTTCAACATTGTGGGCGAAGAGTGGAGCCTGAACCCGGCCATTGTTTCGTACTGGCAGAAAGGACAGAATAATTTTGACGGGTACGAATGCCACCTGCCAAGCCTGATGGATTTTCCGCTGCAAAGTGCAGTTAGCAGCGGTTTGACAAACGAAGAAGGCTGGGGAACCGGGCTCATTGAAATGTACGAAATGCTGGCCAACGATTTTTTGTACCCCGATCCTGACAACCTTGTGGTATTCCCGGACAACCACGACATGTCGCGTTTTTTTGTACAGGTGGGCGAAGATGTGAATTTGCTGAAAATGGGAATCGCATATTTCCTGACTACGCGCGGCATTCCACAGTTGTACTACGGAACCGAAGTTTTAATGACACACGAGGGTAACGAACACGGTAATATCCGCGCTGAATTTCCCGGCGGCTGGACCGATCACGACGTAAATGCTTTTACAGGCGAAGGTTTGACGGCCGAACAAAAAAAGGTGCAGAACTATATTTCCACCATTCAAAACTGGCGGAGAAACAAAGAGGTTATCCACCACGGCAAACTGATTCATTTTACACCCGAAGATGGTATTTACACTTACTTCCGTTACAATGATGATGAAACAGTAATGGTGGTACTAAACAAAAACAGGGAGGAAAAAATGCTTTCCACAGAGCGATTCAGTGAAATTCTGAAAGGTTATTCCACAGGAAAAGAAATAATTACGTCGAAAACTATTTCTGATCTTTCAGAAATAAAAGTTCCTGCAATAGCGACAATGATTATTGAATTGGAGTAGAAAAAACCAATTATTTTCTTTGATCGACCGTAGGAAATAGAGCGAATTATTACGGTCGATCGTAGAAAATCGCCTGAATTGCTACGATGTTGAAGTTTATCTATGCCAGAAGAAATATCAGAAACTAACAAGTTTTCTCACTGTTTTAGAATTTATGCCGGAATTTCACTAAAATTGTAAGCAACCTTTTGATAAGAAAAAAAATTACCAATGAACCGGTTAAAACTCAATTTCAATTTTTCGCAGATAACTGTTTTTGCATTTGCACTTGCACTGTTTTCATGCAATCCGCCGGTAGAAAAACAAAGCGACGAAAACCCTAAAGAGAACGACTATAACGTTGCTGCTTACGTCTGGCCATCGTGCCACCACGACGAGCGGTTTGGCGATATGCTGTGGCCCGAAGGAACGGGCGAGTGGGAAATCATAAAAAAAGGAACTCCCCGGTTCGAGGGGCACTACCAGCCCAAAACTGATTACCGTTTTTTCGTGGAACGAATGGATTGAAGGCGGCTACCTGCTGCCTGACATGAAATACGGTTTTGGCCACCTGGAAGCTGTGAAAAGGGTGATGGAAGGAGAATACAATCCCTATCCTTCGAATTGGAACCAATAATTTCCTGCTGCCGAAATAATTAAAGCATCAAAAAAAGTCGTTAAAAAAGTAAACCTTTTTCGAGAAATTCTGTTTAAATAGTTGAAAGAAATTAGTTAACCCACCATACAGATGGTTTGGTTTTTGGTTTAGTTTAGGTTTAGGTTGATTGAGAAAAGGCTGGTTGTTGAACCGGCCTTTCTTTTTTTATCGTTTCATAATTCCGTAACACACAATTTTCAGGATAGTATCCACGCTGCGTTCCAGGTTCACTTCACCGTAATGCCCGGCCGAAAGCGGCATTTCAAGGCCTTTAATGGCAGTGGTAATTCCTATTGCAGACAGGTTAAAATCGTAAATCTCAAATTCATTTTTGCGGACACCTTCAATAAGAATTCGTTTTATCATTCTAATCTCATCCTGCTCGTAGCGGTGTTTAATATCTTCAATAAACTCAACGGCAGTAACATCATTCTCAATGGCGTGGTAAAAATTGGCCAGGCTCCTGAAAGTGGTCAATTTGGTAAGGACGTAATCGCGCAGTTTGTCAACCGGGTCGGTGTTTCTGTTGATTACAATTTCCAGTTCACGGGCCAAAATTTCAACCTCTTTCATAATTACAGCCTGAAAAAGATCTTCTTTACTTTTAAAATAGTAGTAAAGCGAGCTTTTCCCTTTTCGCACCGCATTGGCAATGTCGTCGAGTGTGGTTTTTTTGTAGCCGTATTTGCTAAAAATTTCGCGCGCAATTTTTAGAATGTTCTCTCTGTTCTGATCTCTTTTGCTGCCGTTTTCAGAAATGGTTTGCATCTTAGTTTGTTTTGCCGCATTAATACAGGTAGCAAATATAATTATTTATTTCACCTGCAAAACTGGTTGGAACTTTTTACTTTTACAGACGAATGGCTGCAGGTTAATCGCCACTGCCTTCAAATTACTGAATACACAATCCTCAATATTCGAAGTGAGATTCATTCTCGTCTTCCACAAGCTGAAAATCAAGTTGTTTTCGTTCAAGGTTTGTGCGCCAAATTTTCACTTTTATGTCGGCTCCCAACTGGTATGATTTATTTTTGTGGCGACCTACCAGTGCATAATTTTTTTCATCAAAAACATAGAAATCGTCGTCCAGCTCACGAATGGGAACCATGCCTTCAATTTTATTTTCCAGTTCAACAAAAATTCCAAAATCGGTAACTCCAGAAATCACACCAGAGTAAACTTCACCCACGTGGTCCTGCATAAATTCCACCTGTTTGTATTTAGTGGAAGCCCGCTCGGCATTCACAGCACGTGCTTCCATGTCGGAAGAATGGCGGCACAAATCTTCATATTTCTTTTCGTTGGCCGAGCTGCCGCCTTCCAGGTATTTTTCGAGCAGGCGATGAACCATCATGTCGGGGTAGCGGCGAATGGGCGAAGTAAAGTGCGTGTAATAATCGAATGCAAGCCCGTAGTGCCCAATATTTCGTGTTGAATAAACAGCTTTGGCCATGGTCCTTATTGCCAATGTTTCCACCAGGTTCTGCTCCTTTTTCCCCTTCACATTCTGCATCAGGTTGTTGAGCGAAGTAGAAATCGCGCGGGGCGTAGTCATTTGAATGCCATAACCAAAACGATGGATAAATGAATTGAACGATTCCAGTTTCTCGGCATCTGGCTTATCGTGAATTCGATACACAAAAGTTTTCGACGTTTTATTTCTTCCTTTTTTGCCGATGAATTCAGCTACGCGTTTGTTGGCCAGCAGCATGAATTCTTCAATCAACTCGTTGGCTTCCTCTGCCTGTTTAAAATGAACCGACAGGGGTTTGCCTTTTTCATCGATATTAAATTTTATTTCGATGCGATCGAACGCGATGGAACCTTTTTTGAAACGTTCATCCCGGAGTTTTATGGCTAAATCGTTCAAAGTCAGCAATTCTTCAGCCAGTTCTCCTTCTCCTTTTTCGATAATTCCCTGTGCATCTTCGTAAGCAAACCTCCGGTTGGAGTGAATTACCGTTTTTCCAAACCACTCTTTTTTAATGCCTGCTTCTTCATTCATCTCAAAAACAGCCGAAAAGCAAAGTTTGTCTTCATTGGGCCGTAGTGAACAAACCCCGTTTGAAAGCCTTTCGGGGAGCATGGGAACAACCCTGTCAACCAGGTAAACGGACGTTGCACGGTCCCTGGCTTCATCTTCAATTATGGTGTTGGGTGTAACGTAATGTGTAACATCGGCAATGTGGATGCCCACTTCCCAGTTTCCATTGTTGAGTTTCCGAAGCGAAAGCGCGTCGTCAAAATCTTTGGCATCGGCCGGGTCGATTGTAAAAGTGGTGACATCCCGGAAATCGCGGCGTTTTTTGTATTCTTCTTTTGGAATTTCCAATGGAATTCTCTCCGCTGCTTTATCCACTTTTTCGGGAAAAATGTGCGGCAGTTCAAATTCGGCAAGAATGGCGTGCATTTCGGCATCGTTATCGCCGGTGTCGCCCAGTACTTCAACAATCTGACCAATTGGGCTGCGCGCTTTTGGCGGCCATTCAACAATTTCGGCAATGGCTTTCTGCCCGTCTTTTGCACCTTTCAATTTTTCTTTCGGAATAAAAATATCGAAGCTCACTTTCCCTGACGGCGCAAGGAATGCAAAGTTGCGCGACATTTCAACTGTTCCTACAAAATGTGTTTTTTCGCGTTCAACTATTTCAATAACCTCCCCTTCCAAATCGTGTTTTTTGCGGCGGGCATACAGCCGGACTTTTACTTTATCGCCCTCCATGGCATGGTTGAGGTTACGCGACGAAACCAGTACCGGCCGGTCCATCTCTTCGCTGATAATATAAGCAAAACCCTGCGGCTGGAGTTCAACCACTCCGCAAATCGTACCGGTTTTGGCTTTCAGCTTGTATTTCCCGCGCGAAACCTCATCAAGGTACTCGTCATCTTTTAATTCCTGCAAAACTATATTTACCAATTGCCGTGTTTCGCTATCCTTAATTCCCAGCCACGAAGAAATTTGCTTATAGTTTACCGTCTTACCTGTTTCTTCGTAAAGCATGGAAAGGATGATGCTTTTGAGTTTCTTTTTATTGAAAGTAACTGATTTTTTGAACTTCCGTTTTTGTTTTTTCTTCTTTTTGGCCATTGAATTTCGTTTTATATAAGGCAAGTTAAATTTTTTATCTGATTCCTGCCAGTTTTTTGAATTATTCATTCCATTTTTTTAGCAAAGCTAACCTGCATATTTAACAACCCTTAATATTCAATGTTTGCAGGAATTTGTATGTTTGTGGTTCGTTTTTTTGAATAATGAAGATACTTGACAAATTACCATATTTCATTGTAGCTGCTTTTGCCTGGATTGCAATCGTTTCGTCGTGTGCCAACCAGGGCATGCCCACCGGCGGGCCGCGCGACACCATTCCCCCGGTGCTTGTGAGTACGCAGCCCGAATACAAAGCTTTAAACTTTAACGGAGAAGAAGTCCGGTTAACGTTTAATGAATTTATTATTCCGGATGCCATTTCAGAAAAACTCGTGGTTTCGCCCCCGCTTGAAAACCGCCCGTCAATTCTGACCAAATCAAAAACATTGATTATCCGGTTCAACGAAGAGCTAAAAGACAGTTCTACTTACTCCCTCGATTTTAAAAACTCGGTTGTTGACAATAATGAGGGAAACGAACTTAAAGGCCTGCGCTTTTCATTTAGTACTGGTGATGTGTATGACTCACTGCGGGTTGCCGGCAAAATAATTAACGGGTTTAATCTTGAACCGGAAGAAGAATCATTGGTGATGTTGCACAAAACCCTTCACGATTCAGCAGTTTATACACTTCGGCCCAACTATATTGCAAAAACCGATGAAGAGGGCAACTTTCTGATTTCGAACATTGCCCCCGGGAAATACCACCTTTTTTCAATAAACGATTTGAATAACGACTTGCGTTACAATGAAGGTGCTGAAAAAATTGCTTTTGCAGATACACTCATAGTTCCCGGTGCCGAATTTCATGCCGAAGCCGACACATTAATACAAGGACTTGACTCACTGCTCATTGAGGGGCACACCCATTTTTCACCCGATCCTGTTTTCATGCGTAATTTTACTGAAAACATATATGAGCAGTACGTAAAAAACGTTGAACGGGAATCAAAATATAAAAGCACCTTTGTTTTTAATGAAACGGTTATTGACACGTTCGGCATCAGGCCACTTAATGCAGAAACCAAAGACTGGTACATCCTGGAACCCAATGAAGAATTCGACTCGCTTACAGTTTGGATAGCAGACACAACACTGGCTGCCAACGATACTATTCCGCTTGAAATGTCCTATTATCAACTCGACTCATTGGAGCAGTTCTACCTGCAAACCGACACCATTGAATTGATTTTTACGGAGAAAAAAGAAGAATCAAAACGTGGCAGAAGAGGCAGAAATGAGGATGATGAAGAAGGCCCCGAGCCGGTTCCGCAGTTTAACTGGACAACCAACCTCAGTTCATCGAACTTTGAATTAAATAACGATATTGTGCTGACTGCCCCGCAGCCACTGGCAGGAATCGACACTTCGGCTATGCTGCTTTACTTGTCTCAAGACACGCTGCAAACACCTTTAAATTTTAAATTCGCTAAAGACACAACGGCCTGGAGAACTTACCGCATTGCCTTTAACTGGGAGCCGGAAACCAGTTACACCCTGGAAATTGACTCGGCCGCCTGTATAAATATTTACGGCATAACCAGCAAGGCACTTGAAAGCTCGTTTAAAACCAGGGCCGAAGACTACTATGGTTCCATCATCCTTGAACTGAAAAATGTACCTGGCGATGTTTTGGTTCAGTTGCTTGAAAACACCGACGAAGAAGAGGTTATCAGAGAAATTAAGGCAAACGACGACGGAACTGTTGTTTTCGATTTTCTTGCACCCGATAAATACAAAGTAAAAGTTATTTACGACCGAAACGGCAACGGGAAGTGGGACCCCGGAAGTTACCAGGATAAGTTTCAACCCGAACTGGTCAGTTATATCAATGAAGTAATTAAGGTTCGCTCAAACTGGGAATGGAAACATGTTTGGGATATGACACCCGATCCCACTTTCATTAAAAATATCAGGGACAAAGAACTGGAAGAGCAAAAACGAAAAGAAGCCGAGGAAAAAGCAAGGCGCGAATCAGAACAGGGCACAAATCAAAGGCAGCAGCAAAATAATATGTTTGGCCCGGGTGGTGGTATTTCACCGGGTTCGCTACAACCCTCCGGCAGGTAATTCCTGAAAATAATTCTGACAGAGACATATCGCGCCATCCTTTGCCTCTCCTTTGTTTTTTAAACGAAACAAAACCCTTTAATCATAATTATTTTATGTTACAAAAACTAAACGGCATAAAATAAACGTTAATATCAAAAATTGTGAATACCTTTATGATGTCCTGATTATTTGATTACTGAAAAAATTTGTGGTATTTTTAAGAATTCCTTTTAAAATTCGGTTGTGCTATGCAAAATACAAAACATCCGCTCATCTTTATTGTAAACGACAGCACGGTTTACAAAAACCTTATTCTTGGTTATTTAAATTCAAAAGGCTTTAACAATATTAAAACTTTCAGTAGTGGCGAAGAGTGCCTCAGGTCAATCCACCTGAAACCCGATATTGTTGTTTTGGATTATACTTTTGAAGGCATTTCAGGATTGGAACTCATGCGAAAAGTACATGCCGATCATCCGGAAATTGATTTTGTTTTCCTGAGCGGACAAAACGATGTGGAAGTAGCTGTAAACATCATGAAAAAAGGAGCTGCCGATTATATTGTAAAAAACGATCAGGCACCGCAACACCTTCTGCGTTCCATCGAATATTTAATTTCGGCAACAAAAAGCGAAAAAGTAAAAAGGGGTTTTCAAATTGGCGTAATCGGCTTCTTTATTATTATGTTCCTGCTCATCATGATTATTATTCTGATGACAATATTCCTTGAAGATTTCAACCTTTAAAAAATTCCAGACCCAAAAAAAATGAAATAAAAAAGCCGAAGAAGTTGCCCTCTCCGGCTTTAATATTACTGTTAATTCAATTCGTCATTATAAAAATGACAAACGTATTCTCTAATTTACTTTACTAAATCATAGGTGTACAGGTTATTGTTTGAGCTTAACACTACACGGTAGGTTCCTTTTTCCAGTTTGGAAAGATCGTACCCTGTTACAATGTTAAAATCATTACCCAGCTCGGTTTCATAAACCATTCTGCTATCATCAAAAAACTTCAGTTTCAGTTTTTCCTGATCAAAATTCAGGTAAGATAACTGAAGCACATTGTTAGTGTAGTTGAAATAAGGATCAAAATGCATTTTTGATTCTCCTACAACAATACCATTGTTCGAAACTTCGAAGTTGTTCGATACTTTGGTGTCGTTAACTTTCAGGTTAAAAACGTACTCTCCGGCTTCCAACCCTGCAAAATCGAAAACTTTACGGTAATCGGTTATTGCATTGTTGGTTTGTTTATAATAAACAATTGCACCGGTTTTGTCTTCAATACTCATTTCAAACACTGCCGGGTTTTCGTTTAAAATAGATACTACTGCCCTGTCGGCTGTAATAGGAGTTACACTCACTTTCGGTTTCTCTACGGCGGTGGTTATAGTGGCAACCGCTAATGCCATAACTGTAAATACTAATTTAATTGTTTTCATAACTTTCAATTTTAAGTTTAACATGAACTTCACTGCAAACATATATGTTTTTCGGCATTATGCTGTAAAACATACGTTAATAATACATCAAATAAATATGAAATTAACTTTTAATAATTGTTTCGTATCTAAATAAATCATTAACAAACTTATTTACAGCAAATTAAAAAAACGAAATACACTTATAACAAAAATCGTGCCTTAATTCTATTAACGTGTTAAATTAATTTTATTTAATTTCGTGTAAATTTTAAATATGGATGTACAAATACTGCAACTCCTTGACGGAGCAAGAGATGCAAGAGGCCTAACTGTAATTATTGATGTGTTTCGTGCTTTTTCCACAGCCTGCTATGCCTATGGGAAGGATGCTGCCAAAATAATCCCGGTAGGAAATATTGAAAAAGCCTATCAACTCAAAAAGGAAAATCCGGAATTTATTTTAATGGGAGAACGCGACGAAAAAAAACCAACCGGTTTCGATTTTGGAAATTCACCATCTCTTCTTTCCTCTGCCCGCCTCTCAGGCAAAACCATTGTGCATACCACAAGTTCGGGAACGCAGGGCATTGAAGCTGCCCTCCGTGCTGATGAAATTATAACCGGAAGTTTTGTCAATGCTGCTGCCATCGTACAATACATACGAAGCCAAAACCCCGAAACAGTTTCGCTGGTTTGCATGGGTTATGCCTGCGAATATCCGACCGATGAAGATACTTTGTGTGCCGAATACATTAAAAATGAACTGCAGGGGCTTGACAATGATTTTGCCCGCATGAAAGAAATTATCCGCCGGGGTCCGGGAAAACGTTTTTTTGAACCGGGCCACCAGGAATGGGCACCCAGCAACGATTTTGAACTTTGCCTGCAAAGAAATATTTTTGGCTTTATACTGAAAGTTGAAAACGACGGTTCCATTAATTATCTGCAAAAAGTAAAAGTTACCGAATAAACAAATACAATTACACGATAATGAAAAAATACGATTTTGATGAAATAATTCCTCGCGAAGGGACCAACTGCATAAAATACGACGGCCGTGAATGGATATTTAAAACCAACGATGTACTGCCGCTCTGGGTGGCCGACATGGATTTCCGCACACCCAATTTTATTGTTGAAGCCATAAAAAAACGTGCCGAACACGAAATATTCGGTTACACGTTTAAACCCGAATCCTATTTCAAATCCATAATTGGCTGGATGCAGCGCCGGCACAACTGGGAGGTTCAAAAAGAATGGATTTCGTTCAGCCCGGGTGTGGTGGCCGGACTGACACTTGCCGTTGAAACTTTTTCGAATCCCGGCGATGAAGTAGTGGTACAGCCGCCTGTTTATTTCCCGTTTTTTGATTGCGTGAAAGGAACCAGGCGAAAACTGGTTGAAAATCCGCTCAAACTTGAAAACGGGAGATACACTTTTGATTTTGAAGATTTAAAATCGAAAATCACCGGCAACACTAAACTGCTGCTGCTCTGCAACCCGCAAAACCCGGGCGGGATGGTCTGGACAAAAGAAGAACTGCAGGAACTTTCATCGATTTGCCTGAAAAACAACATCATGGTCATTTCAGATGAAATCCATTCTGATTTGGTTTTTGAAGGGCATAAGCATATTCCATTCGCTTCCATCTCAGAAGAAGCCGCCAGTAACTCGGTTGTTTTCATGGCTCCCAGCAAAACATTCAATGTGGCCGGGCTTTCATCCTCGGTAGCAATTATACCCAACAAAACAAATTTTGCCCGTTACGAGCGGGCACTGGGTGTCGGACATCTGGGAATGGGAAATATTTTCGGGACGGTGGCACTCGAGGCAGCTTATTTCCATGGAGATGGATGGTTGGCCCAAATGCTTGACTACATCTGGGACAATTACCTTTTCCTTGAAAAATTCATGAGCGAAAAACTGCCAAAAGTGAAGGTGATGAAACCGGAAGCTACCTATCTAATCTGGCTCAATTTCAGGGAGTACGGCATGAATGACGATGAATTGTTCAAGTTCACGATTAACGAGGCAAAAGTAGGTTTAAACAACGGGGCAAAATTCGGGACCGGCGGAGAAGGATGGCTGCGTATTAATATCGGCTGCCCGCGAAACACTTTGGAGGAAGCTTTGGAACGCCTGGGAAAAGCATTTGCAAATCTTTAAGCTCAGAAATATTCATTTTGGCGGAACCCACCCGATGGCTTTTTCTATTGACTCACGGGCAGGAACGCGTGGAACCCCGGGGAACCGTTCTTCCCGCAAAGAACGGTTCCGTTGCTGCCGTTGAGCTGGTGACTTTCCATCACCTGCTCAATGCCCTCACATTTGGACAAATAATTTTGCAAGAAATCCCGATGGAACCGTTCTTTTCAAAGAGAACGGTTCCGTTGCCGCCGCTCTGTGAAAATCGTTCAGAAATAATTATTTCCCCTAAACCAATCAATGGCTTTTTTTGCTGATTCGCGTGCCGAAACTAACGGAAGATCCAGTTCTTTCATGGCTTTTTCAGGCGTGTAAAAATTGTTTTCACACAACATGCGGGCATTCACTTTTGAGAGGCGAACCGGCAATTTCAACACCTTTTCGGAAAAATCGCCGAGGTAGCCCATCGCCATTAAAACGAAACGCGGAATGGGCACCAACACCGGGTTTTGCCCGGCAATTTCAGCAGTCATTTTGAAAAAATATTTATAGGTCATATTTTCACCTGCCAGCAAATAGCACTCCCCTGTCCTCCCCTTTTCCATGGCATTTACAACGCCGGTGGCAGCCGATTCAGCATCCACAAAATTTTTACCCCCGGGCGGATAAAATGCAATTTTTTTATTCAGAATGTGTGAAAAAATCTGACCGCTGCCTGGCTTTACATCATTGGCTCCTATAATAAATGTAGGATTCACAACAACCGCATCGAGATTTTTGTTTTTTGCTGCTTCCAACACTTTTTGCTGGGCAAGGTATTTACTGTACGCATATCCCGATTTTTTCATCCACTGATTAAAAGGACGTTGCTCGCTGCCCGGGTTTTCAATGGTCCCGTTGCCAAAACAATTCGCAGTACTAACATAAACCAGCCGTTTTACAGGTTGATTCCGGCACACTTCAATACAATGGGCGGTGCTTGTAATATTTGGCAGCCTGTAGGACTCCAGCCCGGATGGCTTTTGTGCTGTGCGCGCTGCAACGTGAAAAATAAAACTACAACCCTCTGCAGCTCCAGCAACATCACCTATTTCAGTAACCTGTCCGAAATAAAACTCAATACCGAGCCCTTTTAAAGCCTTTAAATTACTTTGTTTGCGCACCATTGCCCGCACTGAGTATTTCCTGCTTAACAATTCCCTTACAACATGCGCCCCCAGCAATCCGTTTGCTCCTGTTACAAGTACTTTTTCCATATCATTTCGTTAAACTGCCTCGTTGTTTCTGAAAATTGTTTTGTAGTTCAATATCCTTGCTGATTGAAGAACGCATCATTTTCATCCGCATCCATAAAGGTGTTATTTTAAGCAGCACCCAGCTTATTTTATTAATAAAACCGGGGATGATAGTTCGTTTCCGTTTCAGCAAAGATTTAATACAAATTTGAGCCACTTTTTCAACCGAGAGGGTGGTTGAACGGATTAACCGGTTGTAATTTTCAATACTGTGCGTAACTTCGGCATTAGTTCTCATTCCCCCCGGATGGGCTACACTTACCGATATTCCGGTTCCTTTCAGCTCAGCATCCAATCCCCGCGAAAATGAATAGACAAAAGCTTTTGAAGCCGGATAAACTGTTTTGAAAGGCATTGGACTAAAGGAAGCCATGCTGGCAATATTCAGTATGTATGCGTTTTTTTGCCGTTTCAGGTTGGGAAGCATCAACCTTGTTAATAAAACAAGTGCATTCATGTTCAGCAGAACAATTTGCTCAATATATTCAGTCGTGGCATCCAAAAATGATTTTGCCCCGCCAAGGCCGGCGTTATTAATAAGAATTTTAACCTCATATTTTTCTGAAATGGATGCAGCGAGTTTTTTCAACTCTTCGGGTTTTGTAAGATCGGCTTCAAAGGTATTCACTTCCACACCATATTTTTGTGAAAATTCATCACCAAGTTCACTGATTTCTTCATTGGGGAGTGCAGTAAGCAGAAGATTCATGCCCCTTTTGGCGCATTCTTTTGCCAGTTCTTTTCCCAAACCGCAACTAGCTCCGGTTATCAGCACGTATTGTCTTCCACTTTTATCATCCATAAAAATTATTATAGTGTTATGAAATAAATGAGCAAATTTTTTCCTCTAAAACGTTTATTATTCGATGAATGTTACCCGGAACCACTTAAAACAACTTACAATCCTGAATAGAACTATTTTTTCTTATAAGCACCTTCATCCATCGTTAATATGATAAAAGCAGCACAGGGTACACCACACAAATTAGTTTTGTGTATATTAGTATAAGCGAACTAATCATTAAAATTGCGGATAATCCAGTTCACGGCAGTATCCACATCCTGATCTCTCATACACCTGAAATGTTTTCGGGGACATTTTTTGTACCCGAGCTTGGAACAAGGCCTGCATTTCAGGTTTTTAATTTCCATAATTTTTGATGCCTGGTGAGGCAGGTAAGGCACCATGCCAAATTCAGGAATTGTATTGCCCCAGAAAGAAAGAATTTTTTTACCAAAGGCTGCAGCAATGTGCATGAGCCCGGTATCGTTGGTTAAAACCAACTTCGCATCCCGGACCAGGCTGGCAGATCGGTTCAGGCTTATTTTGCCGGTCAGGTTGAGAACGTGCCCCTGTGATTCACCCTCAATTTTTTCGCCTGTTTCCATTTCTCCTTTTCCCCCAAGCAGAACTATCGGAAAGTTTGTGTGGTTGCAAATCTCAGTAATTTTATCGTCCGGAAGTTTTTTGGTGGCATACGTTCCGGCAATTACAAAAGCCACGTAACCATCTTCTAATGCCTGCGGCAATTGAGATTTATCAAAAACCTCATTTTCAGGAATAAAAAAATCGAGCCCTTTCCCGTCATTTTTCACATCGAAAACCGAGAGGATTTCAAGATAGCGATCGACAATATGCTTTTGGGGCAGCCTGTTAATTTTAAACTGAACCAGCAGGAATTTTTGAAAGTTCAGTTTATTAAATGAAAACGCAGGAATTTTCAGCCGGCTTTTTATGCGGTTGCTCCTAAAATTCTGATGAAGATCGACAACGTAATCAAACTGCTCTTTTTCCAGCTCATTAATCAGTTCGTTAATATTGCCTGAAAAAGTGTGCACTTTGTGAATATAGGGATTGGCAGTAACAAGAGCAGCATGTTTTTTTTTGGTTACAAAATGGATTTCGGCTCCCTCAACCTGTTGTTTAAGGCAACGAACAACCGGCGATGTTAAAACAATATCACCAATTGAACTAAACCGTATGACCAGGTATTTTATTTTCATGCGCTTAAATAAAAACCCCGGGGAAACCTATCACCGGGGCTATGCGTAAAAGTTACTGTAATTTAAACCGATTCAAGCAACACAATAATTTTATTTCTTTTATTCTCCACTACCCCACCTTCTACTTCAAATTTATGCTTTTTATTATCCTTGTCAATTACCCTGATGGTTCCTTTTGCAAGGGTAGAAATGATGGGAGCGTGGTTATTTAAAATTTCGAACAAGCCGTTGCTTCCCGGGAGCCTGATACGTTTAGCTTCTCCTTCAAATATTTTTTTATCGGGTGTAATTATTTCGAGAAACATAGGAAAAATATTATATGTTATTTATCGGCCAGCAATTTTTCTCCCTTTTCAATGGCTTCTTCAATGGTACCAACCAGGTTAAAGGCAGCTTCCGGATATTTATCCACTTCGCCGTTCAAAATCATATTGAACCCTTTGATGGTATCTTCAATTGAAACCAGCTTTCCTTCGAGGCCGGTGAACTGCGATGCCACAAAAAACGGTTGTGATAAAAACCGCTGTGCACGGCGCGCCCTGTGAACTACCAGTTTGTCTTCTTCCGAGAGTTCTTCCATTCCCAAAATTGCAATAATATCCTGGAGTTCGTTGTATCGCTGTAACAACTGGATGACATTTTGCGCACAATTGTAGTGCTCGTCGCCAACAATTTCAGGCGTAAGAATCCGTGAAGAAGAATCGAGCGGATCAACCGCCGGGTATATTCCAAGCTCCACAATTTTCCGGCTCAGAACCGTTGTGGCATCCAGGTGTGAAAAAGTTGTTGCGGGAGCGGGGTCGGTAAGGTCATCAGCAGGCACGTAAACGGCCTGTACAGAAGTGATGGAGCCATCTTTGGTAGAAGTAATCCGTTCCTGCATCAAACCCATTTCGGTAGCCAGCGTGGGTTGGTACCCGACTGCCGACGGCATTCTGCCAAGGAGTGCCGACACTTCGGAACCCGCCTGGGTAAAACGAAAAACGTTGTCGATAAAAAACAGAATATCGCGGCCCCCGCTTTGCGAAGTTCCGGCATCGCGCAAACTTTCGGCAATGGAAAGACCCGAAAGTGCTACCCTGGCACGTGCACCGGGTGGTTCGTTCATTTGACCGAAGACCATTGCAAGTTTCGATTTTTTCAGCTTTTCCTTATCCACTTTCGACAAATCCCAGCTGCCTTCCTCCATCGACTTTTTAAACTCTTCTCCGTAATCAACAATGTTGGCTTCAATCATTTCGCGCAGCAGGTCGTTTCCTTCGCGGGTACGTTCGCCAACCCCGGCAAAAACCGAAAGTCCGCTGTGGGCAAGCGCAATATTATTTATCAATTCCTGAATTAAAACGGTTTTTCCAACCCCGGCACCTCCGAAAAGCCCAATTTTTCCTCCTTTTGCGTAAGGCTCAATCAGGTCGATTACTTTAATCCCTGTGTGAAGAATTTCAGACTCTGTCAGGAGATCTTCATATTTTGGCGGTTCGTTGTGGATGGTTTGCCCGTCTTTAGTGAGCGATTCCATTCCATCGATAGAGTTGCCCACAACATTTAAAAGCCTGCCAAGAGCTGCTTCTCCCTTAGGCATAATAATTGGCTTCCCTGTGGAAACGACTTCCATTCCGCGGGTTAACCCATCAGTAGAATCCATTGCAATGCACCGGATTGTATTTTCTCCAATGTGTTGCTGGCATTCAATAATCAGGTTGTCTTTCCCTTCGCGGGTAATTTCCAGTGCATCATAAATAGATGGAAGATCATGGCCTTCCTTTTCAAAACTCACATCGACTACCGGCCCAATGACCTGGATAATTTTTCCTTTGACTTGATCCATTTATTTTCAGTATTTTTTTAAAGCGGCTCAAAAGATACCGTTTTTTTTTAGTTGAGCAAAGTTAATATTGTTTTGAATTAATTGTAAACTAATTAACCTGAATTATTTAATGATTTCGCCCCAGCATATTGTTGCTTAATTCTTTCAGTGGTTGCTTCCTTTTTCCTTCAACTGGCATGGCATCGAGTATTTTGGAGGCTAATGTGAAATAGGAGTCAATTTTTCGTTCAGTAAGATCTTTTATTTTTAACTGGTTAAAAATGTCTGACACAGTCTCAATTTTTTCGTTGGGATCAAATTTTTTGGGTGCCATCCATTTTTCAAGCTTTTCGCGCTGATCATCCGATGCGTTTTCCAAAGCTTTTATCAGCAAATATGTTTTTTTGTTGGCCAAAATATCCCCGCCAATTTTCTTCCCAAATGTGTTCGGGTTTCCAAATGTGTCGAGCAAATCGTCTTGTAACTGAAATGCCAGGCCAAGGTTAATTCCGAAATCGTAAATGGAGGAGGTGATTTCATTTCCGGCACCGGCAAGTATAGCTCCTGCTTTCAGGCTGCTTGCAATCAACACTGCGGTTTTCAGCCTGATCATTTCAATATATTCCTTTTCTGAAACATCCCTGCGGACTTCAAAATCCATATCGTACTGCTGCCCTTCACATACCTCGAGGGCAGTATTTGTAAATAAATGAACCAAATCAAAAAGCCGGGTTGAATGGCACTTCAGCAAATAGCGGTAGGATAAAAAAGCCATTGCATCGCCCGAGAGGATAGCATTGTTCTCACTAAATTGCATGTGCACGGTTGGGTTGTTGCGGCGCACTTCGGCATTGTCCATAATGTCGTCGTGCAAAAGGGTGAAATTATGAAAAATTTCAACGGCAACAGCTGCTGGCAGCGCATCGTTAATATCATCAGTAAACATGTTATTTGCCATAAGCAACAACACCGGGCGCAGCCTTTTCCCCCCCATGTTGAGTGAATATTTCACCGGCTCGTATAACCCGCCTGGTTTTTGCCCTGTCAGTTCATTGCTTTGCGCAACAAGCTCATTATGAATTAGTTCCTGCAACTTCTCGGTTGAAAACATCGTATTAATGCTATTTGTTATTATCGGTAATTTTTAATTCTTCCATTTCAATATCTTCATCTTCATCGTAAATATTAAGCATCGGCTTTTTAAACGATTCAGTTGTGGTAAGCCTTTCGAGCCCAGTGAGCAGCGAAGGAAGAAGAATTAAGTTTGATGTAACAGCAACCAGCAATGTTAACGAAACCAGAACTCCCATAGCTACCGTACCTCCAAAGCCCGACAACGCAAATATACCAAATCCGAAAAACAAAACCACCGATGTGTAAAGCATACTCACCCCGGTTTCTTTTAAAGCCATTACAACCGACCGGCGGATGTCCCAGTTCGTTATCATAAGTTCCTGCCGGTATTTTGCCAGAAAGTGGATGGTGTTATCTACCGAAATACCAAAAGCAATGCTAAATACAAGGATGGTTGAAGCTTTGATTGGAATGCCGGTGAATCCCATAATGGCTGCCGTAAAAATAAGTGGTATTACATTGGGCGTTAACGACATAAGCACCATTCGCCACGATGAAAACATGATGGCCATAAAAAATGAAATCAGCAAAATTGCCAGACCTAAACTTATAAACAGGTTTTTCAACAAATACTGGGTTCCCTTAAAAGATGTAATACTGGAGCCGGTTACAGTTACATCATAATCATCAGATGAAAACACGGAGTCGATATCGGCATTAAAATCTGCATACAATTCCTCCATCCTTTTAGTTCCTACATCCTTCATCCTAATGCTAATCCGTGTTACCTGCTCCGCACTGTCGATAAATGAATGAAGTAATCCTGAATCCTCTTCTCCAATATCGGCATATTGTAAAATAAAATTCTTTTCGCGGTTATTCGGTAAACTGTAATAGTTTTCATTGCCATTGTAAAAAGCCTGTTTCGAAAACTTAAGCAGGTTCAGCAACGAAAGCGGCGGTGAGAGTTCAGGATATTGAGCCAGCCGCTGCTCAAGCTGGTCAATTTTGCGGAAAGTGGAAAGCTGCATCACCCCACCGGGCTTTTTTGTATCAATCATAATTTCAAGCGGCATGAGCCCGTCGAAATTGGATTCAAAAAATTTCAAATCTTTGTAAATAGGATCACTCTTCGGAATATCATCCACCATGTAGCCAGAACTTTTCATCAGTGTAATTCCGTAAACTCCAATTGCCAGCACAGCAACTGCAACTGCATAAACTGCTTTTCGGTTATACTCGGTTATGTGCACCAGTTTTCTGATAATCCCTTTTACAAACCTGTTATTAAGATGATTCACATGCTTTGAAGAGGGTGGGCCGATAAAACTGAAGATAATGGGAATCAGCAACAACGAAAGCAAAAACAGCCCCATAATATTAAGCGAGGCCACAATTCCAAATTCTTTCAGAATATCGCTTTTTACAATTACAAACGTAGCAAAACCGGAGGCAGTGGTAAGATTGGTTAAAAAAGTAGCATTGCCAATTTTAATGATTACACGCTGCAATGCTTTTATTTTATTGCCGTGGCTTACATATTCATGATGAAATTTATTGAGCATGTAGATACTGTTGGGAATCCCGATTACAATAAGCAACGGAGGTATCATCCCGGAAAGCAGCGTAATTTTGTAGCCAAACAGCGAAAGCATTCCCAACGCCCAAACCACCCCGGTAACAACAATAAGCACCGGAACAAAAACGGCTTTGAACGAGCGGAAGAAGAGAAACAGGACAACAATACAGATAGCAAGAGCCAGAACACTGAAAAGATAAAGCTCATTTCTGATTTTAATGGCATTTACAACCCGGATATACGGCAACCCTGAATATCGTAATTTAACATCCTGCTTTTCCTCAAAATTCCGACAAACAGCCTGGATGGATTTGACCATCTGCTCACGCTCCCTGGTCATCATTTTGTCTTTATTCACAGTAATGGCAAGCAGGTAGGTATTGGTTTCGGCATTATAAACTGTTTTCCGGTAAAAAGGCAAGCTTTTAAATTCAGCGGCAAGGCTATCCAGTTGCGCCTGGGATGAAATGGTATCCGGAAAAATCTGCTTAATTTCAAAAGTCCGTTTTTCAGTGTTTTTCTCCAGGTCATACGTGTTAGTCACCGTGAGCAAATCTTCAACACCTTCCACTTCCGAAAGATTTTCGCCCAGTTTTTTCCATTCCTGAAAATGTTGCAATTTGAAAAAGTCAGGATCCTGAATGCCAATAATTATGAGGTTTCCCTCTTCTCCAAATTTTTCCACAAATTGCTGGTAATCTTTATAAGCAGGATCTTTTGACGGGAGCAGCGAGGCATATTCATAAGACATCTCCACCTTTTGGGCATGATAGCCTAAAAAACCAGTAATAACCAATAAAATGCCAAGTAAAAGTATTTTATTTCTGAGGATAATGCCCGAAACCTTCAGCCACATAAATTTGATATAAAAAAACGCCGCGAAAATAAGAGAAATATTTGGATTATAAAAAGGAATGGGGCTTCTGTAAACATAAGGTGATCAACGTTTTTTCCCTTCGGTATCGAGCATTGGAACAAAACGCACGGGTAAAATACTTTTTTGCTTCAATCTGCCACGTTTTTTTGAGAGAAGAACAAGCTGCTGAACTGCATTCCCTCCAACGGGAATAACCATTCTTCCGCCTTTGGCAAGTTGATTTTTCAACGGTTCAGGAACTGCTGTCGGGGCGCAGGTAACAATAATGGCATCAAACGGTGCATGTTCAGGCCAGCCTTTGTACCCATCGCCAATTTTAGTATAAATATTTTTGTAGCCCAGTTCATCAAATAAACTTTTCGCTTTATTTCCCAGTTTTTCAAAAATTTCGATGGTATAAACAGAATCGACAATTTCGGCTAAAATGGCCGCCTGGTAACCCGAACCGGTCCCGATTTCAAGCACTTTGTCATCTTTTTCAAGATTTAGCGCTTCTGTCATGTAAGCTACAATGTAGGGTTGCGAAATGGTTTGGCCTTCGTCGATTGGCAGCGGAGAGTCCTGATATGCCATTGAAATATAGCGCGGCAATACAAACTTGTGGCGTTCCACTTTCCGGAAGGCATCCAAAACTTGTTCATCATCAATTCCACGGGCCTCCAGCTGGTTCCTGACCATTTGCTCGCGCAATCCGCTGAAATTTCCCTCCTGCGGCACGCAATATGAAACCGAACAAAACAAGAGGATTAATGTTAGTGAAAACCTTAAATGACTGACTATCTTCCGAAAAACTTTCATATCTGAACCTTTCTTTTTTTAAATTCAACGGAACATAATAGGAAAGGTTACTGAATGAACCGGGCAATTAATTTTTCAGAATAATTTTGCGCAAAGCAACTATTTTGCCTTTTTCATTTAGCGCACGAAGCAAATAAATACCCGGAGTTAGAGAACTTAAATCAATCTGATTTGAAAACGGAAGTGAGAGAACGACAGACCCCAAAATGTTTGTTATTGTCAGTTCTTTGATATTTTGTGAAGCGCGGATGTTAAATAATCCATTCCCCGGATTGGGAAAAACGATGAATGAATTTTCAGCATCTTTTATTTCAGAAGCATTGGTTGAAACTGCCGTAAATTTAAACCAGTTAATGTTGAATCCTGATGTAACTGCTTTTAGTTGAATGGTGTAAACACCGGCCGGGAGCGTGACAGTATTCGAAACGGTTTCCCAGCTTTGCCAGCCCGAAGTGTTATTCAGTGTTTGAGCGAGAATCTCTTCACCGTCTACAATTAAACTTATTACTGAAGTTTGGTTTGATGCAATCCGGAAGTCAATGGCATAAATTCCGCTGTCGGGCACTTCAATTTTATACTCCAGCCAGTCGCCTGCATCGATGTAACCCACATTGGCAAACCCGGTTTCATCGGCTGTTTTTTCTATCCGTATGCCATTCATTCGGTTGTATTCTTCGGCTTCGATGGTGGCCGGAATTTGTACCACGCGGGTTTCGTCATGCACCGGCATTTTTTTGTAGGTTTCACCCAGCACTGTCAGCTCACCGTTTGAGGCAAGAAGTTCGATGTGCGGGTAGTTATTGATTCCGTTCCATCTTCCGATAAACCATGAATAGCGGAAGACATCGGGATCCGATTCCAGAAAGTCCACAGCACCAATCATATAGTTCAATTGCTGTTCCAGGCTGAAATTCTGGTTGTCTTCCCAGGCATTGAACTCCGTAAGCCAGATGGGTTTGTCGTATTTTTTAAATTCACCGATGTACCATTGAAGCGCTTCTACGGTATTCATGTAGCCGTGTACAGCAATATAATCGACCCTACACCCTTCGCAGGCTTCAAAAAAATCATCCAGGTACTCAAAGGGGTCGTAATAAGTGGTTCCGTTTTCGGTAACACAATTGCCGCAAAAATTAACTGCCGGGCCCACAATTTCGAGATCAAATTCATTGGCAATCGCTTCCAGTCGGGGCCAAGCAGCAGCAGCTTCAGTTGGAGTCATATTTGCCTGCTCCAAAAAATTGGGCTCGTTAAATGCAAGAATGTATTTTGTTTCAGGATGTTCGGCAAGAAATGCCCGAAGCTGTGCCTCGTTGTAATTTCCGTTCCATGTCATCGGGACAAATTCAAAACCGTAATCCTGAAAAACACCAGCAACAGAACTTTCAGGTGTTACTGCCCAGTTGTACCACCAGGTAACGTCGGGTGAGAGCGCTTCCATATCCTCCGGAGAGTGATTTCCGTAGGCAATACCGCGTTTCCCGGTTTGTGCAACGGCAGAAACAGAAATAATTGTTCCCAGAATAATAATCAACAACCGGATAACATTCATTTTAATTCGATTTAAAAATGGAAGAAAATATTAATTCCTCATTGGAGTTATCGCTTTTTTCCCTTCCACGGGGACTGGATTTTTTTTATAAACCCTGACGTAATCAATTTCCATGGTTGCTTCCTTCAGGTTCGGGTCAATTCCCTGTGCGCCACCCCAGTTTCCGCCAATGGCAATGTTCATTATCAGGTGAAAACGTTTATCGAACGGCCATTCCTTGTAAGTTTTGTTGGGATTTTCAATCCGGTAATATTCATCCCCGTCCACATACCAAATAATTTCATCCTCGGTCCAGTCGATGGCGTACACATGAAATTGGGTGGAAACATTTTCCACTTCCACCGATTTTCCCAGTTGTGTTCCAATGGAATGGTTGAATGCTTCGGTATGAATTGTTCCGTGAACAGTACCAAAATCGTAGCCCACGTGTTCCATGATATCGATTTCGCCGCTCGCGGGCCATCCGCCGTATTCCCAGTCGGTGGGCAACATCCAGATGGCTGGCCAGGTTCCAACGCCTTCGGGCAGTTTGGCTTTTACTTCAATGCGGCCGTAAAGCCAGTCGCCCTTTCCTTTGGTAACCAACCTTTCAGAAGTCCAACTCCCGTTTGATTTTACGGCTTTGATGGTGAGTTTTCCATCCTGCACAAAAGAGTTTGTCCTTGTATTGGTATAATATTGAAGTTCATTGTTCCCCCAGCCGTGGCCGCCAATATCGTAGCCCCATTTTTCACTGTCGGGTGCGCCGGTATATTCAAAATCATCGGACCAAACCAGGTAAGAACAGGTATCCTGGGCCCCCGCAGGGAATCTGATTAAAACAAGAATGATGATCAAAAAACTAATTTTATTCATGTCAATTTTTATTTCCTGGTTACTCAAAGGCAAATTCACCTTTTAATCCATCCACAGAATTGGGCCCAATCCATACATTGAAATCGCCCGGTTCAGTCACAAACTCTTCGCCATTAAAAAATTCCAAATCGGCGGGGGCAATTTCAAACTGAACGTTTTTGGTTTCGCCCGGCGTTAACCGGATTTTTTTGAATCCTTTCAGCTCTTTTACCGGTCGTGTAATGCTTCCCACCCTGTCGCGAATATACAATTGCACGATTTCGTCGGTTTCAAAATTACCAATATTTTGTATGTTGGCCGCAACAGAAATGGTACTGTTTGAATTTAAAACCTTATTTGAAAGATTTAAATTGGAATACTGAAATTTGGTGTACGACAAACCAAATCCGAACGGAAACAAAGGCTCAATGCCGTAATCCAAATGCATGGATTTAAATCCAAGCGATAATTGTTTGGAATTTCTCGGAATATCGTCAATATGAATTACATCTGATTTTGATGCCGGCCTGCCGGTGTTTTTGTGGTAATAATAAAGTGGAATTTGACCTGCTCCTTTTACAAACGTAACCGGAAGTTTACCTGTTGGAGAATAATCGCCAAAAACCAGGTCGGCAATGGCAGGCCCGGCCATTGTTCCCGGGTGCCAGGCGTACAAAACGGCATCGGCCATTTCCAATTCCTGCTGAATAGCCAGTGGTCTGCCAGCCATAACAATAAGGATCAGCGGTTTTCCGGTCTTCTTTAACTCCCGGATTAACTCCGTTTGAATGCCGGGCAAATCAATGATTCCCCTGGAGTTGGCTTCACCGGAAAGAATCGCTTCTTCGCCTGCAAAAAAGAGGATAGCTTCTGAACTTTTTGCGGCAGCCAGCGCGGCCGCAAAACCTTTTTGGGATTTGTCGCGGCTGTATTCCAGTCCGGCAGCATAATGCAATTTGTTCCCCAATAAATTCTGAAAGGTAGTTTTTGGTGTTTCAGAATCTTCTTCGTTCCCGTCGAACACCCAGGTTCCCATTTGGTCGTGCGGGGCATCAGCCAGCGGGCCGATAACTGCCAGCGAACGGATTTCTTTCGAAAGCGGCAGTATGTGGTTGCTGTTTTTCAGCAAAACCATGCTGTTGCGTGCCAGTTCGCGTGCATGTGCCAGGTGCGAACCTGCTAAAATGGTATCGCTGCTCAATGCAGTATTTTCAACAGGTTTATCAAAAAGGCCCAGTTTAAATTTTACACGTAAAATATTTGCCACCCGCTCATTTATCAGCTCTTCACTGATTTTCCCTTCTTCAACCAGTTTTTTCAGGTTTTCAATATAAGCCGTGGTTGCCATTTCCATATCGACACCGGCCTTTACCGCAATTTCAGCGGCGTGTTTTTTGTCGGTAGCGTAGCCATGAGAAATCATTTCTTCAATGGAAGCCCAGTCACTAACCACCATTCCCTTGTAATTCCACTCATCGCGCAAAATGGTTTTCAGCGTAAATTCATTGCCAGAAGTGGGCACCCCGTTTAAATCGTTGAAGGCCGACATAAAAGTCAGCGCCCCGGCGTTTTGGGCAGCTTTGAATGGTTTTAAATGAACATTCCGCAAAAGTGGTTCCGGAATGTAGGTGGTGTTGTAATCCCTTCCGGCCTCCGACATGCCGTACCCCACAAAATGTTTGGCGCAAGCGGCAACTGCCGACGGACTGTTTAAATCTCCCTGTATTCCTTCCACCATTGCTTTGGCAAACTGAGAAGTAAGAAACGGATCTTCGCCGGTAGTTTCTGCAATCCTGCCCCAGCGCGGATCCCAGGTGATATCAATCATGGGGGCAAAAGTCCAGTTAATACCCATGGAAGCCGCTTCAACCGCAGAAATGCGCATGGCTTGCTTAACCAGGGTGGTATCCCATGAAGAAGCCATTCCCAGCGGAATGGGGAAAATGGTGCGGTAACCGTGAATGACATCGCGCCCAAAAAGCAACGGAATGCCAAGCCGGCTTTCTTCTTTGGCAATGCGCTGTATTTCGGCCACCTTTTCAGCGCCCTGAATGTTTAAAAACGAACCAACCCGTCCCTCCCTGACAGCTTTTTTCAGTTCTTCTTCACTGGAATAAAAACCATCGGATGCCTGAAACATCTGGCCAATTTTTTCATCGAGGGTCATTTCACCCAGAAATTTAATGATTTCCTGTTCATCAGAATTCTGACCCGTTTTTGTGTCTGCGCAACCAGCTGCCAGGAGAAAAATAAAGAATACCGCTATGAATAAATTCTGCATTTATCTTAATTTCAGTATTTTAATTAATGAGCGATTTGGTAAAAAAACAAAGGGGGCTCAAAAAGCTGATTTAGTTGTCATCAGAATTTCGCCGAAAATAATCCGGTGCTATTCTCAACAGCGCAATTTTAACGCTGATTTTATCCCACTAAATAACTGCCGGTAAACGGCAACTTTTTGAACACCCTTTTTTGAACTAAACTAAACTATGAACAGTGAATGGTTTTCTGCATTATTCAGGATAAACCATTCACCATTTTTTTTCTCCAAATACTATTCTACTGGTCTGAAAACCCAGGTCCAGCCTGTACCTCCAGCGTTATTTGGTGTAAAAAGTACCATTTCGTCTTCAGTAAGTGAAACGATCTGGTACACGCCATCAGGATTACGATAATCATCAGTTCCTCCCAAAAGGCGGGCTCCGCTAATAGTGAGTGTCTGATTTTCAACATCCAGAACAAATGATCCGGTTTCACCTTCTGCATCCGGGCCAGAATAGCGTGTATAATTTGCAGCTCCATCGAGGTCGAATGCGATTTTTCCGTCAACATCTTCCGGAGGGCAGCAGGTTCCACCTGCATTCCACCAAACTGCCCATGGATTGTCCGGGGCGGACATGAACCACCATATGCCATCGTCGCCACCATCGCCTGCAAATTCCCATTCTTTACCTTCGGAAGTGTTTTCCGAAACCAGGTCGTACCAGTCCTGCTCGAGTGGTGTGTCCAGTACATCGACCTGTACATCAATGGTTTTCTCAAAAAATTCTGCTCCCAGGGTTCCCACAAAAGTGAAGGTTGATGTCCCTGGGATAGGGTAAACAATTTCTACTCTGTTTGTAAGGGCTTGACCCAGGTTGTAGTCCCAGTAACCTGTTACTCCGGGTGTGTTCATGCTCAATTCAATGAGGTTACCATTGTTTTCGTTCTGGGTTGCAACCAGTTCAACACTTTCAACAGTTGTGCTGTTCTCCAGGTGTTTTTCGTCTACGATTGAATCGCACGATACCATCAGCATCATCAATCCAATAAAAAGACCGTATATTATATTATTTCTTTTCATATCGTTTCAATATTAAAATTAAATCTTATTACCATCCAGGATTTTGTTCGTAAACCCCATTTGACAATCTCATTTCAGTTTCAGGAATTGGAACCCGGCCTTTGGTTTCCGGTCTGTAAGTAACACTATACTTTGCTTCAGAACCTGAATTCCGTACGTCAATAGTATAATCAAATGCGTTATTTACATCTCCCCAGCGAACCAGGTCGAACCAACGTAACCCTTCAAAAGCGAATTCATGCAATCTTTCCTGTTTAAGCGCTTCTAACGAATAAGCAACAGGCTCTAAGCCGGCCCTTTCTCTAACTTGATTCATTCCATCTGCTGTACCGCTGATTTCCGAGTGCATCAACAATACATCGGCATATCGCATCAGAATAAAATCCTGTGCGTGCATCAACTGCATATCGGTATTACCCCAATTGTACAATTGTATAAACAATCCTTTTACGGTACCAGCCTCGTCGGCATACTGTAAAGCAGTGTATTTTTTGTTAAAGAGTCCGGTTTCGTGATCACCTTTATCTCCCACATATTCATCGGTGCCTTGAGCGGCCTCGCCAACCTGGAGAATTGAACCCAATTTCCTTGGATCTTCGTCATTCCACTGAGTGAATAACTTTGGATTTATCGTACACCAACCCCATCCTTCTCCGAAAGGTACCAATGAGTTACCACGAAGAGCATTGAATAAAGAAATTCGATTGGTGTAAATGTTCCCATTTGTCCAACCCCAATCTCCGAAAGAGAAACGTTGAGCAAACATGGTTTCATAGTTTCCGGTTCCAAAGGTAGGAGAGTGGCCATCCTGACCAACCCATGCCAAACCTTCTTCCTCGGCCCAGGGCAGAACTGTTCTGCCGGCAGCTGTATTCAAATAAGAATAGGGCCACAGGTTTCTGAAATCACTTGCCAATTCATATCCACTGTTATTCATAATGTCTTCCAGTTGTGCCAGAACATCTGAAGATGACATGGAACCACCCTCTACCAACGGCAATTCACTGGTTGACTGACCTTCCATGTTGGTCATATAACCGGTGTAATACAAGTAAACTCTTGCCAGATAGGCTTGTGCAACCCATTTGTTGGCATGCCCATATCGCGCTTCTGGGATGTCAGGGAAAGCGGTTGCCGGCATGGTTTCGATTGCGAGTTTCAAATCGGAAGCAATTTGTGCAAAGGTTTCAGTAAAAGTAGATCGGGGTGCATCCCTCGGATCGTCAAGTGCAACAATCATTGGTACACCTCCAAAAAATTTCCCTAATCTGAAATAGTAGTAAGCCCTCATAAACAGTGCTTCACCAATTGCCTGATCTTTAAAGGCCTGAGCTTCTTCAGGACTGCTAAAAAAACTGGTGAAATCAGCTTCAGCTGTATTTTCGATAATCCCTGTTGCTCTTACTATTCCGTTATAGGATTGTACCCATAAATCGCGATAAGTATCTTCGGCAGGGTCTTCAAAATTATCCACCCATTTAGCCGACTTATCATCGGGGCCACCGCCTCCCAGCATCATATCTGACATTAAATTAGCAGCAATGGCCTCGTTACTGTGCACATTCGGAGTATAAATTGCATTATACACACCAGCCATGGCTTCCTCTATGTCTTGCGGCCTACTATAAAAAGTCTCCAGACTTTTTCCATACAAATTATCTGTATCCAGTAAATCCTGGCTACAGCCTGATGCAAGAACCAATCCTGCAAAAAATGTAATATATATTAGTTTTTTCATCATTTTATATTTTAAATATTAAAAGGTAAGACTTAATCCAGCCATCACTGTTCTTGGAAGCGGATATAACCCAAGGTCAATTCCTGATGCCCAACTGGCATCATGTCCAAAACGTACTTCCGGATCCATGCCGTCATATTTCGTAAACGTATATAAGTTGTTAACGGCAGCATATACTTTGAGGTTTGAGATGGCTCTGAAGCCTGAAAGCATATTGCTGAAATCATAACCAACCGTAAAATTGCTTACTCTTACATAATCTGCATCGTGCATGTAAATATCAGAAATGTATTGCTGGTTTCTATTTGATCCGTATGTCAGGCGTGGCATTTTGGTAGAAGTACCTTCACCGTGCCATCTGTTAAAAACATCTGAAGTATAGTTTTGTGTAAACTGGTCAGCAAACGACCTGTATGATTGCATAACCTGCATACCAAATTTTCCGGTAAGGGTTGTATTTAAATAAACACCCTTATACTCAAGATTTATTTGAGCACCCAATTCGAAATCGGGATTTGGATTACCCAGCATCACTTTATCATTTACGTCTATAGTTCCGTCTCTATTTGTGTCAACAAAACGAACATCGCCCGGGCGCTGGTCATTAAAATACGGATTTCCATCGGCATTTACATAAGCATCTACCTCATCCTGGTTTTGCAATATGCCATCAGTTTTATATCCCCAGAAGAAACCGATTGGTTTGCCAACCTCAACTCTTGAAACTTCAGAGGTACCTTGCGATAAAACATGCGAAGGACCGTGAATGATTCCATCGGTATTTGCAATTCTGGTAACTTCGTTTTTATTATGGGCTCCGCTTAGGGTAACACCATAACTGAAATCGCTCACTCTGTCGTTCCAGTTCAACATTACTTCAAAACCAGTGTTTTCAATATCACCGCCGTTGATATATGGAGCACCTGCGCCAGAAGTTCCCAGAACAGGAGCTTCAAGCAGCCAGTCTTTGGTAGTTTTTTGATACCAGTCTAAAGTAACTCCCAATCGTGAATCCAGCATTCGTGCATCCAACCCGATGTTTAGCTGTTCCGATGTTTCCCATGTAACATCCGGATTAGGTACTCTTTCTGGGTAGGCAGTTGTACCTGATACCGGTTTTGTATCGCCAAAGAAGTAACCCGGAAATACGTAGGCGATTTGCGATGAGTAAATAAAATTAGGGATGGATTGGTTACCATTCTGTCCCCAACTGGCTCTCAATTTTGCGAAATCAACAATATCTGTTACACTACCCATAAAATCTTCACTGGTAATTACCCAACCGGCAGAAACCGAAGGGAAATAACCCCATCTGTGCCCTTCTGCGAAGTTGGAAGAACCATCTGCGCGCATAGTTACTGCAAGCAGGTATTTTTCCAGGTAGTTGTATTGTGCCCTGGCAATGTACGACATTAAACCACCGCCACCGGCGGCCCAATCGGCACCCCAGGTGTTGATATCGCTGATGGATTCAGGGCTTTTCGTATTGTTAATATAAGCGTAGCGTGGATCACCCGGGAACAACAAATTTGTTCGTGAGCCACCTACTTCTGTGTTGATCTGATTCTGAAGTAACTCGTAACCAACAAGGGCGTTAATACTGTGGTCGTTAAGCCGATAGTCGTACGAGAGTGTGGTTGACCAGGTCCAGTTGTTACCAAAATACTGGCTTTGCTGTGCTCCATCTGTATCGTCCCTGTAAAGCGAACCTAATGTATAGGTAGGATTCATGGATCTGCTGTGTCCAAACCAGGCATCGATACCGTAGGATGAACGCAATTTTAAATCCTTAATTGGTTCCAATTCTGCAAAGAAGTTACCAACAATCTGATTTCCTTTTCCATAGTTGTAATTAGTTGCATAATACATTGATGCAATCGGATTTGTTCCCTGATTGATGCCGTCCATTGTTGGTGTAAATCCAAACTTATTTACATTATTTTCAATGGCTGGTTGCCAGTAAGCAGGCATTAGTGGATGTTAAACTAATGCATTGTGCAAGTCATTCCAATAAATATTCCCTGTTCTTGCACTTCTGTTTTCGGTGTTTGTATAAGTAATGTTTTCACCTACGGTAAGGATATTGTGCTCCGGGTTCTTTTTTAACACCATTTGCGTATTCATTCGTGCTGTTAGCCTTTTATAACCTGCATCAATTATATCACCCCCAATAATACTTTTTTGATCTAAGTAAGAAACACCCAACGAATAGGTTATATCTTTACTTCCGCCAGTGATATTAACAGAATGGCTTTGAACCGGAGCATTATCCTGAGTCATCTCATTAATCCAGTTGGTGCCTTCCCAACCATTTTGCAACTTGTTCCAAACTTCTTCTCCCAATTGAGTACCTAATTCACCAGGAAAATTATTATTTAACCAATAGTTGTTCTTGATTTTTGTTTCCCAGTTAAATGGTTCAAGGCCATCATTCACTCTACCTTCATCCATTATGTACATATATTCCTGGGCGTTTAACGGATCCAGGTTTTTGTATATATTTTGAGCTCCGAAGTAGGCATCGTAGGTAATTTGAGGCGGACTATCCTGGCTACCCTTAACAGTAGTAACAAGAACTACACCATTGGCTGCCCTCGAACCATAAATTGAAGCTGCCGCTGCGTCTTTTAACACAGTCACAGATTCAATATCGTTAGGATTCA
>NZ_JBSQIC010000024.1:0-45309 GCF_055108615.1 Tangfeifania sp.
AATAAAAATTCTACTCCTTTATTTGACATAGATCCCACATTGGCGAGCATGTCCGGATAAAGGAAGGGAGGAACAGGAACCTGGTAGGTATAGAGCAAATCTTTTGTCCGTTTGTCGTAATACTCAATGGTACCACTAATGCGGCTGTTCATAATGTTATAATCCAACCCAATATTGAACATCGAAGTTTCTTCCCATTTCAAATCAGGGTTGGCATTCTGGCTGATTTGATAGGCACGGTACCATTTACCGTTGTCGTAGTACTGGCCTGAAGTGCCGTAAAGCTGAAGTGATTTATACGGGTCGATACCATCCTGGTTACCCGAAACGCCATAGCCTACACGCAATTTCAAATCGTCGAGGAAAGTTGCACCGGCCAGAAAAGGTTCTTCATTGATTCGCCATGCAGCCGAAACTGAGGGGAAAGTAGCCCACTTGTGGTTTGCACCAAATTTAGAAGATCCATCGCGACGCAGCGATAAAGTTAAGATGTAACGCATTTGATAGTTGTAGTTGACCCTTCCGAAAAATGAGACCAACCTGCTCATGTTTTTGCCTGACCATACATCTGAAGGCCTCAGGTTTTCACCTGCCTGCAAATTATTATATCCAAAAAAATCAGTAACAAATTGCCTGTTTTGTGCACCTGCATTTTGGTAATAATTATCCTCGTAAGAGTAACCACCTAAAAGTTTTATTTTGTGGTCGCCAAAAGACTTTTCATAATTCAGAGTGGTTTCAAGCAGCTCTTTATCAGCAGTCCAGAATTCACGCTGTGCAAATCCCTGGTCGTTGCGGCCCCTTTCCGTATCTGAGTCATAAAACAGTCCGTAATCATTTGTCTCTCTTTCTTTGTGAAGCCTGATACCGGCAGTAAATCCTTCAAAAAGATTTAATTGAGCATAAAGGTTTCCGAAATAGAGACTGTATTTATTATCTCTTTTGTTGAATTCGATGTTTCTTACCGGGTTTCCCTGATCGTACTCCTGCGTATCGAACCATGTTCCATCTTCAAATTTAACAGGAACAACAGGTATCATATTGTAGGCAAGCACAAAATTTCTTGTATCGGTGGGTGAATAGTTTCGCTGTGTCATTGCACCGGTAAATGTAATATCGAGCATGTTATTCAATGCTTTTTGGTTAAAGGTTATCCGGGCATTATAACGTTCCAGCTCGTTGTCATTCACCACTCCCTGCTGATCGAGGTAAGAAATGGAAGCACGGTAATTACTGTTTTTTCCACCTCCTGATAGCGAAATATTGTGGTTTTGGCTGATTCCTGTGCGCATAATTTCATCAAACCAATCGGTATTAGCACCGAGGTCCATCCCCTCAGTATCGATATTATTTTCGGAAGTGTAATTCCGCCATTCATCGGCTGTTAAAACATCAGGCACATTGGTTACAGTACTTGTAGCCACATAGCCATCGTACTCCACCAAGGGTTGGCCGGATTCACCGCTTTTGGTGGTTACAAGAATAACCCCGCTGGCCGACCGCGATCCATAAATAGCTGCTGCTGAAGCATCTTTTAAAACACTTATCGACTCGATGTCGTGCGGCGCAACTGAAGATAAACTCATTCCCGGCACACCGTCAATTACAATAAAAGGCTGACTGCTGCCTGTTAACGAGGATGTACCACGCAACCTGATTGTTTGATCGCTTGTTACATCACCGCTTCCCATTGTAATTGTAAGTCCGGCCACTTTACCTTTCAGGAGATCCACTGCATCCTGGGTCAAACCTTTGTTAAAATCATCTTCGGAAACATTGCTGATTGACCCCGATACTTCGCGTTTTTGCTGGGTACCATATCCAATAGCCACAACCTCTTCAATGCCAATTGTGGCCTCTTCCATTACAATGGTAAAAGTTGTGCGCCCTTCAATCGGCACTTCCTGCCTTTCCATTCCGACAAATGAAAAAACCAGCGTTTCGGCATCCTCCGGAATTTCGAGCTGAAACCTGCCATCGCCATCGGTTATAGTTCCAGTTGTTGTTCCTTTTACCACCACTGTCACACCCGGTAGAGGTTGCCCGTCGGAGTCGGTTACCAAACCGGATATGCCTCGTTGCTGATAAGCCATTGCCGCAGCTCCTTTCAATTTTTCACGTTCTTTAAGGATAATCTGCCGCTCGTTACGGATTTCATAATCCACTCCGGCTGCATCGCATACCGAATTTAACACCTCTTCGAAAGAAGCTTCATGAAAATCAATTGAATACCTTTTTTCCTGATCGAATATTTCGTCCTTATACAAAAAGATGAAATCCGATTGATCTTCAATGGTTTCAATCACTTCCCGGATCGTTGCTTTTTTAAACTCTACAGAAAGTTTTCCCTGGGAAAAACTGTTCCCGAAAGTGGCAAACACAAGCAAGGTTAGAACTAAAGTTAATTTCATTTTCTTAAAACTTAAATTAAGTTTTCGATCCTCCCTGTCGGGAAAATCCAATTCTCGACTTTTTTTCATAAATTTGAATTGTTAAGTTTAACATTACCAAAAATTTAACACTATTAAGCCGGAAAGGTGCTGCAACACCTTCCGGTTTTATTTTTTAATCTTATAAAAATCTTCTCCTGTTTTTAAAATCTTTACCGATGCCGCTGAAGCAACTACATCAAGCACTTCATCGCGGTTTTCGCTAAGATCCAGTTTCCCTGAAATTTCAATCCCTCCCAAAAACGGATCCTGATAGCTAAACCGAATATTATAAAATCGTTCAAGTTTTTTTATTATCCGGCTTAAATCTGAGCTTTCAAATTTGAGAAGTCCGTTCTTCCAAAGGGTGTAGTTTTCAATATCTACCATTTTGAGGTCAGCTTCGCGTTTGGTTTTATCAAATGCTGCCAACTGGCCCGGAACCAATTCAATACTTTCATCAAACAAACGGGTACTGTTTTGCTCAAGCCTCACTTTTCCTTTTGTTAAAACAGTTTCAATTATTTTGTCGGACGGGTATGCCGAAACATTAAAACTCGTCCCCAATACCTTTATACGAACATCGGTGGTTTGAACGATAAATGGGTTGTTTTCATCGTGTGTAACATCGAAAAAAGCTTCGCCTACCAGAAAGACTTCACGGGTTTTATCAACAAAAAATTCGGGGTAAACCAACCGGCTGCCTGCATTGAGAAATGCTTTTGTACCGTCGGGCAAAATAATTTCAGAAGTTTTTCCATACGGAATAACCAACTGGTTCATTTCAGGTGCCTTTTGGGGATTATGTTGGTTGGAGCCTGCAACAGTATTATTCACCAATACACTGCCGTCGTTTCGGTATTCAATAAAAGATTTTTGTTCATCGAGTTGAATATCTTCAGCTCCGGGCCTGATTAGCCGGGCGGTTTCGCTGGCATCAGGTTCAGCTAATTGCTGGGTATAAAACTGAGGACTGAAATTATCCTGTTTATAAAAAAACAGTGCACCAATCAGGAAAAAGATCAGGGCTACTGCGGCGTATTTTAGCAATGTGCCAAAAAATCTGACTTTTCTGGCCGATTGCTGATTATCTTCAACCTGTTTGAGTATTTGTGAAAACAAAAGAATCTTTTCATTTTCTGAAAGCTCTTTATTTTTTGTCCGCAGGGAGTTAATGATATTCTTTGCCAGGATGATGTTTTCTTTTTCGTGGGGATTGTCGGTTTTGAATGACTTCCACCAGCTATCAAGGGTTTCATCAGGATTAAACACCCACTCTATGAATTTTTTATTCTCAAGATATTTGCTGATATTTTCCATTTTAATGGTTTAGTACTTTTTAAAAGGACTTTAATCCTAAAAATATGGACAGTTATTTTTAGTTTTTTTTGAAAAAAATTATAACACACAGAATTTCAGCCAAATAAATAAACCATTTATTCTAACCTGGCTGTTAAAAATTGAAAACTTCTCACTTTTGAATAAATGTCATAAAAACGAAAGAATTTAAACTGCTGTCTTCACGTAAGGTTTTTAATGCCCTGTAAACCTGTTTCCTGGCCGATTCAACAGAAACATTAAGCAGCTGGGCCACTTCAGGATAATCGAGTGATTCATTGAACCGAAGGTAGAGTGCTTCTTTTTGCCTGGCCGGAAGTTGCCGGAGCGCTTCGTTTATTTTTAACTTCAACTCCTTTTCTTCCTCTTCTTCTATTATAATAGATTCAATGCTATACTCAGGTTCAAACTTCAAGTCAAAATCAATTTCATCATCAACTGCTTTCCTTTTGCGTTGAAGTTTTTTAATCAGGTTTCGTTTCAGTGCCAGAATCAGATAATATTTAAGGTTTTGTGGGTTGGTGGTATTTTTTTTACGTTTTTGATATAAATCCAGAAAAACCTCCTGAATAGCATCTTTCACCAAATCATCAAAAGGACACAATTTGGTTCCATACCGGAAGAGTACCTGCACATATTGATTGTACAATTGTGCGAAAGCTTCTTTGTTGCCTGTTTTAAAACTCTCCCAAATCAATTGATTATTCCGGGCTGTTGTATCCATTCACAATTCAGGTCAGTTTTGATTCATCCTGTATCAACAAAATTAATCAACTTTTTTCAAGTTAAATAATTTACAACTTTTAATTGACGCAAAAAATGATCTTTGTTACCAGTTAGTTAGCTTATTTCAAAGCCTGAGTTATTACCCCCCTGTTCGTTATTTCAATGGGTAAAATTTTCCCGTTTTTATCAAATTCCATTTTGTCGATACAGGTAACACGGTGATGCGGTGAAGTTTCGGTAAGCGGACGACGGTGATACACTGCATAATACTCGTCGGTACCCGGGATGTTCAGCACCGAATGATGCCCGGCACCGGTGGCCACTTTCGGATCCTGCTGCAAAACCGTTCCCTGCCGCTCAAACGACCCGAACGGATTATCGGCAATGGCATAGGCCACGCTGTAGTTGGGGCCGGTCCAGCCGCCTTCCGACCACATGAAATAGTATTTTCCGTTGCGAATAAACATTACCGGGCCTTCCACATAACCTTCGGGCGTTACTTCCATGAACATTTCGCCGTTGGGCAGCGGTTCAATTCCGGTAAAATCGTCGTTCAGCTTTACCACGTTGCAGTGGCGCCAGCCTCCGTAAAACATGTAATAGCTGCCGTCAGTGTCATGAAAAACAAACTGGTCGATGGGTTGCGCGCCGTTCACAATTTCGTTGATCAGCGGTTCTCCCAGCAAATCTTTGTATGGACCTTCGGGCTGATTAGCCACCGAAACGCCTATGCCGCCCACTTCGCCTTCGTGGACATCGTTGGCCGCAAAAAAGAAGTAGTACTTCCCGTCTTTTTCAATCACACCCGGTGCCCACATGGCACGCCATGCCCACTGCACTTCCGTTGTGTCGATGATGTTTTCATGTTTTGTCCAGTTCACCAGGTCGGGCGACGAAAAACAATCGAATTTCACCTGTTCTTCATACGGGGCAGAATAGGTAGGATAAATCCAGTATTTGTTATCGTAAACAATCACTTCGGGGTCGGCATACCAACCTTCGAACACCGGGTTGCCCGACCAAGCCGGGAAATCAGAAAGGGCCATTCCCTGCGAATAACCTGCCGAAGACAATTCGGCTGCAGCTTCCATCAGCATAGCACCGCTGAGATAAATAGTCAGATCGACCGGGCCTTCTGGTTTGGTTTTCCAGTACGAACCAAATAACATCCGTTCCTTGTCAGTTCCTTGGTTCCAAAGTGTTTGTGCGTTTTGAAACAGAAAATCCACATACTCCTGCTTTTTCTCGCGGGGCAAAGCATGGTGCTGAATCAGTTGTGTAAAATAGCGGATGAAAATTCCTTTGAATAACCCGCCATCGTGGTCGCCTTCGCTTTTCAGAATTCCATCAGCAGTGGAAAGCTGATTCAAGGTATAATCGGTGGCTTTAATGGCATCCTGCAAGTAAATTGAATCGTTAGTCAGATCGAACAGCTCCACGGCAGCACCGATAAAGGTCCCCTGGTTGTAGGTAAAAATCCAGTCTTTATTGATTTTCAAACCTTCATCGGTTTCCCTGATGTTGTCCCAAATGGCACCGGTTTCTTCATCGAAAAGGGTTTCACGTTCCCAGTGATAAATCTTTTTGGCCCATTCCAGGTCGTCGAAATTCTTTTTCTCGCGGAAAAGACGTGCGGCAAAAATAGCTGCCGGTCCGTTGGAACAGGCGTTTTTGCCATAGGGGTCCTCTTTTCCCCACATCAGCCCACCGCCGGCAACATCGCTCCATTGGGCTTTAATATCTTCCCAAACCACTTCCGTAGCATTCAAAAATTTTTCATCACCGGTAAGCTGGTAGGCGCGAAGCATGGCCAAGGCATTCCATTCCATATCGTCGATGTAACGGTTCAGAAAATCGCCACCGTTTTGCACGGGAACACCTTCAAACCAATCATGGATGTGTGTAAGATAAAATTCGTCGCCGGTGCGGGAATACGCGTCCAGCATCACATCCAAAGCATGTGCCTGCGGCCAGTAATGAAACTCGGTGCTTTGGCCATCGTTTTGGTAATTAAACCGCTTTTCATCTTCATTCCAGTAATTTTCAATCAGCGCCCGGCTGGTGGTGTCGGCAATGGCACTCCAGTCGGTTTGGGGTCCTGGCACTGATTTACTGCAGGAATTTAACAGGATAAATAAAAGGATAACTGAAGTAAGAACTAAATTTTTCATCTTTTGATAGTATCTGTAATTATTAATTTCTGATTTTGTTTTTTCACGCAAAGACACAAAGGCGCAAAGAAAATTGTTCGAAGCCTCTTTTGCGTCAATGTTCATGGTCATGTTTTTTTCCTCTCAATCATAATTTATTCCGAAGTGGTTGGCCCGTGTATCACCAAAGTACCGTCATCCAGCACTTCCATGCGGTCGATAAACACGACGCGGTTTTCGCCGGTTTCCGAAGTATATCCGTGATATACACACAACATTTTTTTGCCGTCGGGCGACCAGGTAACCGAATTGTGCCCTGTCCCGGTAACGATTCCGCCCTGCTCTGTATTTTTTTCAAGCACCGGATTGTTATGTGCTTTTGTAAACGGTCCCAGCGGATGTTCCGAAGTGGCGTATCCAACAGCATAATGTTCACCTCCGTAAAAATTGGCCGAATACATCATGTAATACACATCGTTCTTTTTGAAAATGTAGGAACCTTCGGTCCAACGGCGGTTTACTTCGCCCGAAGTTACCGAGCGGCTCTCCCACTCTGCCTGCTCGTCGTCCATTGAAACCGGTGGCCGGAGCAGCAATTGCGGTTCGCCAATTACGCCAGAAAAATCGGGTTTCATTTCCACGCCGTAAATCCAGCTCTCTTCAATTTCGTCGAATAATCCTTCGCTGCGGGCCCAATCGGCCAACTCGCTTTCTACCGGATGCTTATAGCAGGCTCTTGAATAGTACAGGTAAACCCGGTCGTCTTCAAACCAAAGATTGGCATCGATAATCGGATAACCGGGATCGAAAATGGGGCGATTATAAAGATCGGTGTAAGGTCCGGTTGGCTGATCGGAAACGGCCACCCCAATCCTGAAATTTTCCAGTTCGTTGGTGGGGTTCTCCCGCCAATCGGCACTGTAAAACAGATAAAATTTGCCTTCGTGTTCATACAGTTCCGGTGCCCAGAAATTGGCCACGCACCACGAAGAATCGGTGTTTCCCTGGTAAATGCGGCCTTCGTCGTGCCAATCTTGTAAATCGGCTGACGAATACATTTTGAACCCGTCGCTGATGCCCCCGGTACCCACCATGTAATACATTCCGTCGGAAGCTCTTAAAATATAGGGGTCGCCAAACTCGACGGGAAGCGGATTGTCGAACTGCAGCTCTTGTTTGTTTTGACTGCAGCTTAAAAGAAAAAGTGTAGCTGCCATCAGACCAAAAAATTGTTTTGCTTTCATTTCTATTTTTTATCAATTGGTTTTTATAAATTTCTGCGAAAATCAGCGCAATCCCAGCCTGCGCCTGGCAGGAACGGGAAGTTTTCTTTTTTGATAAATATGCACGCGCTCAAATTTAATCAAATACCGGTACCTGTTTCACATTACCTGGTGAATTTCCATCCACATACGGCCAGCCGTTTTGCCACTGAATTTCATCGAGCATGAGCACCCTGCCCTGCGGATTATTTTTGTCCACGGCGTGGTAGAAAATCCAGTGGTTGCCGGCATCGTCCTGTACAATTTCGGAATTGTGGCCGGTGCCCACAAACCGCTCGTTTCCGTGAATAAATATTTCGTGGTGATTGTCCATCATACTTTGGCCGGCTTTGTTTTTATAGGGCCCGGACAGATTATCGGAACGTCCCACCACTGTTGTGTACGTACTGTTCACGCCCTCGCAGCAGGAACCGATGGAAGCAAACAGGTAATACCAGCCGTCTTTTTTGTGAATGTAAGTTCCTTCATAGGCAGTGCCGGCAATTTGCTGCTTTTCGGCACCCGGTTTCAGGGAAAGCCCGTCGCTGGTGAGTTCGATGGCGTAAATCCCCCGGAAACTTCCCCAGAACAGGTAATGTTTTCCCTCCTCTACGATGTAAAACGGATCGATGGAATTTTGCACCTCAATCTCGTTGCTGCGAAAAAGTTTTCCGTGGTCGGTAAACGGGCCTTCGGGTGAATCGCTGGTGGCCACACCAATTCCGCATGTCCACTCGCCACCCCAAACCGACATGGAATAGTAAAGCACATATTTCCCGCCGATGTAGTTGATGTCTGGTGCCCACAACCCGCCGTTGGGCTCAAAATCAGGCCGGGTTTCATCGGTAAAAGCAGTGCCCACAAATTCCCAGTTCACCAAATCTTTCGATTTATGGATGGGCGTGTTGCGGATATCCTCGGTAGCGTACAGGTAGAAAAAACCGTCTTCTGCCTTTATAATTGTCGGGTCGGGCAAACTCTTAGGGACGACAGGATTTTGATAAACTTCGTTTTCATCCGGATTATTTCCTGCCGCGTTTTTGTTGTTATCACAGGCATGGGTTACCTGCGAAACAAGCAGTACTGCCAAAATCAATTTTAATATTTTCATTTTTTTCATTTAAAAATTCCGCTTTCAACCAGGTGTTCGAAGATTCAGGAATTGAATGAACGATGTGCTCCACCTGTTTCAGTTCTCCACCCTGATAATCAATTAATCCCATGGTAAACCGAATATCAGATTTGTCTTTTTTCTCCAGTAAGGAAAACGGCACTGCCATTTCAAGTTGGTAACCGGAATCTTTGTCCGAAGTGGTCACTGCAAGCTTATCTGAAGAAATTTCATTCCAATCGCCATCATCTCCTTCCCAAACTTTCAAATCCCCTTTGTAACTGCATTCTATTTTGAACACCCCCTGGTCAGGTTCCGTCAGGTTATAATTTCCGGCATCGATATAAAAATTCACGCCATCGCTGTTTTGGGGCTGTTGGGTGTTGTAAAACAATTTATCATCCGCCACTGTCGCGCAAAAATAGAAATTTTGCTCGTCGTAGCCCAATGCTCCTGAAAGCTTTGTTTCACTTTTGCTGCCAATAAAAACCGGGAACTTTTCTTCCCATTCCGATAAATCTCCATCTACTTTAACTGACTTCGGTGAAACGTTCAGTTCGGGAATCAGGTGACCGAGAATAATCCAAACCTCGCAGTTTGGACTGCGGAAACTGGTGGTTGCCGCAGCAACAACAGTGTTTTCATCCCACAGCGAAAGGGAATTCCATTTGGCTTCCCGGTCTAACGGCACATCAAACGGCCGGGTGAGTTTTTCAAAGTTGCGTCCTTTCTTGTCGCCAACGGCCACTTCGAGCGTGGACATTTCCCAGTTAGTAGTGCGCCCGGAAGTGGTTTGATACGAAAGCACCACTTCGCCCGAAGGAACCCGGAGCAGATAAGGACTACGGGTGCCAGTTTTTGCATCGAACTGTAATCCCACGCAACACGTAGCCCATCAACCGGTTGGTCTTTTTCTCCGGGAAAAGCCGGGTCTCCGGAATCCGGATTGTTGCACCCCAACAAATTAATTATCAACGAAATGAATAAAAATTTTATGCCTGGCTTCATATAATCTTGAATTTCAGGTTCTTAATCTTCCACTAAAACAGGTGCAAAAAAATTTTCGTCAATCTTAATAATTTCTTCCCCGTTAACTTCTTCAAAAGTTGCCGTGCTGATGTACATATTCCGGGGATGGATATTTTCTTTGCTGTTGTGGGCGTGAAAAACGATGCGCGGGTTGCCTTCCTTGTCGGTGAAAAAGGCGCTGTGCCCCACCCCGACCAAATTACCAGGCTTCTGCCAGATGGGATTGTTTTCATACTTTTTCCAGGGTCCGGTAATCTTGTCAGCCGTGGCAAACCCGATTCCGTAAAACGGACTTTCGTAACTGTTGGCCGAATAGGTCATGAAGTACTTTTTTTATAATTCAATAATTAAAGGATGATTGCTTAAAAAGAAAGTAATTTCCCGGGCCTCGTTCAAGCGCATAACCGGACTTTTCCCATGTGTTGGATCATAAATTTTCACAGAAGAAAATATGCGGTCAAGCTGCACGGTAATTTTATCGGTATCGCCGGTAAACCGTTCGCCCCACAAAACCAGAAAAAATTTTCCATTGCTTTTTTGCAACAGCAAATCGTGGACAGTTTCAGGGCGATTTTCAATAAAATAACTCAGTTTACCCGGTTTTGAAATTGTTCCATTGTCCTCCAGGATAGTTGTTAAATTGTGCATGTAATGCGCGGCCTTTTTGGGCGAATAGTCCATTTTATAAAAAGCATAAGGTTCGTGAGCAGGTTCATTCGAACGGGTTCTGAGCAGATAAACAGAAGTATAACTCCAACCGCGTTTGAACTGCGACAAGTATAAATTCATAAACAGGCGGGCCTGAATTTCCTCTGTAATTTCACCTTTAGCGGCAATTCCGGTTTCGGTTGTAACACGTGGCAGGCTTTTTAACTCTTCTTCAGAATAACCTTCAAAACCTTTTCCCCAGGTTTTTCCGTAGTTGCCATACAAACCGTCAACCGGGCATTCGGGACCGGGGTCAGCACTTTGCCAGGTCTGGTTATCATGCAAACCGGGCCACGAGGGATGTGTAATGTAATTGTGGCAATTGGCAAAATCGGCAAACCGGGTTCCGGCAGGCATTAGTGTTTCCGCGCCATCGGGAATTTTCAGAAATTGCAATCCCGCGTTATCGGTTTGCGCACCGTTTTCGGAAATACTCCAAACCGGAATATTTTTCAGCACCGGATCACTTTTAACAGCATTGTACAAATCGCGCTGCAGCTTGGCAACCGGCAGCCACGACAAATCACGGCCTCCTTTTTCACCCTGATAAGTAACTTCCCAGTTGTTGGGTTCGTTGTTGCCTTCGATGGCAAGCAGCGCGCCGGCTTCTGCCAACTCACGCGCTTCACTTATCAGCCGATCGATATCTGTGCCCCCACTCAGCAATCCGTACACTATTTTGGCACCGGTTTTCCGGTGGAGTTCAATCATATCGGCGGTTGAGATACCATCTTCGAGGCCGCAGCGGATAAAACGAATTCCGGTGTATTCCAATGCTTCGATGGTTCCCTGCAAGGTTTCGCCCCGCCCGGTGATGCTGGAACATACCCCGATGCTGTTTAAGAATTTGCTGACATTAATAGCCTGAACCTGCTCCAATTCAGAAGATGATGGCTGACTATTCCCATCAAAAGGAAAGCCGGCAAAAGCGATAAAAAAGATAAGAATCAGTTTTTTCATAGTTACCAAAATCACCTCACCGGAAACTGTGAAATCCGCAAAGTGGTGCATCCATACGGAATCAATTCCACTTCTTCAACCGGAGTGGTTACATTCAAATTCTCAGGGCGTACCGGAATATCTCCGGCCGAAGCCCGTTCAATTTTCCAGTCGGGCAACCGCTGTGCTTTTACTTTTACAGAAATTGGCGCATTGGCAAGGTTCCACGGGTAATCGGCCACTTCCTCTTTCATTTCAACCTGCAAATTGTTGTTTTCAATTTCGCTGCGCAAGATGGCATAATTCCAGGGCGATTTCGGATACACTTCAAAATAGGTATCGTCGTACTCTTTTTTTGTGATTTCGCGCCACTCTTCATCAATCTTCAGTGCATAAACGAGCGGGCCGCGTTCAATTCCCAGTGAATTTTCGTACCAGTTGCTGTACCTAAAGTCCATGCCGAGATTTAGTTTCACCACATCGCCCGGATGCCATTCCCGGTTTAAAACGACAATATAATTTTCTGGATTTACAGAAACTTTCTCGCCGTTTAATGTGAGTGAATAATTCTTACACCATTGTGGAATGCGCAAATGAAACGGGAATGAAGTTTTTTGAGCCGTTTCAATAGTAAACTGAATTTCTCCATTAAACGGATAATTTGTTTTTTCGGTGATGGTCACTTCTTCACCTTTGCCAACCTTGGCGGTTACTTTTGACGGACCGTAAACCATTGCGGCAATTCCATCGTCGGCCGAGGCGTACCACAGGTTTTGCACAAATTTAGGCCATCCCTGGTGCATGTTGGTCAGGCAACACGGATAACCGGTTGTAGTTCCGTAAACAATCCGTCCGTGATTGTCCTGAAAGAAGTTGCGCACTTCATCGGTAATCAGCACCTGGTTGGCCTGCTGAAAATATTGTTTGCGTGTAAAGTCGTCGTTATGCTGAGTTGGAAGCACGTTGTAAGCCACTTTTTCGAGGTAATCGGCGTAATAGACATCGCCGGTTACTGGCAAAATGGTTTCAAAGCTGAACATCATTTCAATTGCCGAACAGAGTTCAGAGCCCTGGGTGGGATTGTTTCCGTGCAGCAGTTCGTCGCCACCGTACATGCCATTTACAAAACCATGACTTTCCCTGAGCGCAGTCAACCCATCTTTCACCGCATCCGGGTATTTTTGATCCGGATGCTGCTGGTAATAAACAACCGGCGCTTTGAGTCCCTGTGCCACGTTCACACAGTGCAAACCGGGAAGCGGATTGAGCCTCCGGATGCGGTCGCCCGAATAAATTTCGGTCCATTCAAAGGTTTGTTCATGAATGGTTTCGGCCAAATCGAGCAAAAACTTTTCACCGGTTATGTTGTAGAGCCAGTAAACCACCGCCAGGTTGTCGGCACCGCGCCGGTTGCCCCAGAATGTCCAGTTGCCAAGGGGAAAATCGGGAAGCATTTTATGCTGATATTTGAAATAATTGAGCATCAAATCGATGACACGTTCATCTCCGGTGGCTGAATAATATTGCTGAAGCACTTTCAGCATCACCATTTTGGGCCACCAGTCTTCGCGGTTTCCCTGCTGGGTTCCCTGAATCCGTTCGTAACCTTCGGGCAGTGGCCGTGGACCAAAGTAACCATCTTCTCGCTGATTTTCAATGCTCCACTCGATCCATTCCTGCGCCTTGGCTTTCAGCTTTTCATCATTCAGAATATAAGCCAGCGGCACCAGTCCGTCGAGCCAGTAAGGGCCACGTTCCCAGCCGTCGCCGGTTCCACCGAGCCAGCCGTTGTTGGGACCACAAACCACACTGTACACACTGTCGATGTTTCCGGTAAGCCCGTCGCGCTGCACTTCCAGCATTTCGCGCAGCATGCCCTGCGGCTTGATGGAACCCAGGGGTAGCGCAGTGTAAGGCTGCGCTACCAATGGTTTCCTGTTGGTTATATAATGTGAGTTTCTGTTTTCTTTTGAAAAAGAAAACAGGCTCAGTAAAATAAATGTCAGTATCAGGCTTGTTATTCTCATCATATTGGTTTACTAATAGTTAATCATTTAAAAAGTTGGAAATTTCCTGGTTCACTTTTCTAATCTGGTCCTCAATCATTTTAATCACTTTGCGGTCGTAAGTCATCAGGCCGTTTACTTCTGATTCCACATCGGTGGTTTGAGTGTAAACCGCACCGGAGTATCCATTCGGAATCAATTCTTTTAACCGTTCCGCCATTTCAATGTAGGCATCGGTGGCTTCCTGCGAAGTTTTGTACTGCACATAACCCCAGTTGCGGCCGGTTTCCCACAAATGGCCCTCTTTTGCCAGTCCAATACCTCCGTATTCGCCCAGCACGTTCACCATTTCAGAATGGTACAATCCCATTACCGGATTCGGATAATTGTGCATATCCAGAATGTCGCCCACTTCGTAATGGTTACCGCCGCTGGCCGAATTTACAAGCCGTGAAGGATCATAATCTTTTGTCCATTCCACAATTTCTTCGGTTTTAAACTGCCCCCAGGCTTCGTTAAACGGTACCCACACCACCACACTCGGATTGGAGTAGCAAAGATCCATGATTTCTTTCCATTCGCGGCGGTAGTTTTCTTCCGATTCGGCACTTCGCTCCAGTTCTTTTCCATCGAAAAAGTTACGCATTTGCCACTGGGGCGAGCGGTCGCCGTTGGGCATGTCCTGCCAAACCAGGATTCCTTCGCGGTCGCAGTGGTAGTACCAGCGCGCCGGTTCCACTTTCACGTGTTTGCGAATCATGTTGAAACCGAAATCTTTGGTTTTTTGAATGTCGTACAGCAATGCTTCGTCGGTGGGTGCTGTGTATAATCCGTCGGGCCACCATCCCTGATCGAGCGGGCCGAAATGGAAATAGTCTTTGTTGTTGAGTTGCATACGAATTACGCCATTTTCATCGCGCGAGGTGGAAATTTTGCGCATTCCCACATAGCTTTTCACTTCGTCAACGGGTTCTCCGTCTTGTAAAACGGCAACTTCCAAATCGTACAAAAACGGCGATTCGGGGCTCCACAATTTGGCGTTTGGCACGCTCACCAAAACTTCATTTCCGGCTGCGGCTCTTCCAGTACTCACCACATTTCCGTTTTCAAGCACTTTCACTTCGATAATATCGGTAGCCGAAGTTCCTTTGGTGGCAGCTACTACAGAAATATTTTCGCCGTCGATATTCGGAACGGTTTTCAGTTGGGTAATGTAAGCTTCTTCCACCGGCTCAATCCAAACAGTTTGCCAGATTCCGGTAACCGGTGTGTACCAGATTCCGTGCGGATCGTTGATTTGTTTCCCGCGCGGCTGGTAGCCCCTGTCGGTAGGATCCCAAACTTTCACCGTCAGTTTTTGCTCCCCGTTTTCAAGAAAAGGTGTGATATTGAAACTGAACGGCGTGTAGCCTCCTTTGTGCGAACCTACTTTTATGTCGTTCACCCACACATCGGCTTTCCAGTCCACAGCTCCGAAATTCAAAACTACATCTTTCCTTTTCCAGTCGGAAGGAACCGAGAATGTGGTTTCGTACCACAATTCATTGTTTTCACCCACACGTTTCTGCACCCCTGAAAGACTCGACTCGATGGCGTACGGTACGAGGATTTCCCCGTCGAATGCAGCGGGTGCACTGCTGCCCCTTTCAACGATAGCATAGTTCCACAACCCATTAAGATTGAGCCACTCGCTGCGTTCCATTTGCGGACGTGGGTATTCGGGCAGCGGATTGGCCGGGTCAATTTCTTCGGCCCATTGGGTTTTAATTTTGTCACCGGCAGGTTGCCAGGTTTGTGCATTTACAAAATTTGTAATTGCCAGAAGCAAAACGATTGTCAGACTTTTCTTCATTTGAAATTATTTTTAAAATTTAAATTTTCACAAATTTAACAATAAACTTTTCACTGCTGGAGGAAAATTTACCCTACCCTGTTTAATTAAACAGGCTACAATATATTTACGATAATTTTCCTTCAGTAACCAATTTCAGAATTAGTTCTCCAAAAAGTGTATTGGCCCAGGCAAACCATGAACGCGAAAAATTTTCAGGATCATCTTTATGAAATGATTCGTGCATAAAACCGGTACCGGCATCGGTATCGCGCAATGTTTTTACACACCACGCTATTTCTTTATCGTCGGTACTGGTCATTGCCCGCATAATGATGCTCATTGGCCAAATCATATCATAACCCACGTGTGGCCCGCCAATTCCTTCGGCAGCTTTTCCACGGAAAAAATAGGGGTTGTCCTGGCTCCAGATCAGGTTTCGCGTGTTTTTATAAATTTTGTCGTTTCTATCTACTGCATCCAAATAGGGCAAAGCCAGCAGGCTCGGAATATTGGCATCATCCATAAAGGTGAAATTGCCAAATCCATCCACTTCGTAGGCATATACTTTTCCATGGCGCGGATGTTTCACAACGGCATATTGCTGAATTGCGTTATCTACTTCGTCAGCCAAAGCCAGGCATTTTTCAGCAAAGGTGGTATTGCCAGTTACCTCCGTGCTGATTTCGGCCAGTTGCCTGAGCGAAACAACGGCAAACAGATTCGACGGGATTAGAAATCCATAGGTCGAAGCATCGTCGGAAGGACGGAACGAGGAGTTGATCAACCCCACAGGATTTAGCGGACGGCCGTAACCCCCGTTCGACAAAGTATCGAGCTGGCGTGTGGTTTCGCGCTGAAATTTATACGGTCCCAGTCCGTTTTTGCGCTGCTGGGTTTTAAATGTGTCAACAATTGATGCTGCTGCTTTTTGCCAGTCGCTGTCGAAAACAGAAGTATCGCCGGTAGTTTTCCAGTAATTGTATGCGAGGCGGACCGTATAGCAGAGCGAATCGATTTCCCATTTGCGCTCGTGCAGGCCGGGTTTCATGTTAGTATGGTCGTCTTTCCACTCCCCATCGACCAACTCTTTGTTAAACGCATTGGCATACGGATCGAGCAGTACGCATTGCGTTTGCCTGTTGATTACCCCTGCCAGCAACGATTTCAATTTTTCATCCTGGTTTGCCAGCGGCAAATACGGCCATACCTGGGCTGAGGAGTCGCGGAGCCACATGGCATGAATATCGCCGGTAATTACAAAAGTGTCCGGCTTCCCGTTTTTCATGCCGTATTCAACAGTTGTATCCAGTGTATTTGGAAAACAGTTTTCAAACATCCAGGCCAGTTTGGGGTCTTTTAGCTTTGCCTTGGTGGCCGCAATGGTTTCATCTACTGCTTTCGAGGTAAAATTTCTTTCGTTTACAGCAGGCCGGTTTGAAGTGTATTGTTTGCTCATGGTAGTTGCCCATAAACTTCCTGAACCAGCCATTGCAAGTCCGGCAGTGGTCAATGTTCCTTTTTTCAAAAAATCTCTTCGTGTTGTCATGTATCGTCTGTTAAAAATGTAAAAACTGAAATTAAATTTAAAAATGCAAAAAATAGAAAAGCGCCACCAAATTTTGGCGGCGCTTTTACTAAAACAGATAAATTAATTGAAAAAATTAACCTTAGTTGGCTTGCATATTGCCTTGATTAGGTTCCAATAATGGGTTGGCATTTAATGCCCTCGATGGAATCGGATAAACTGTTTTATCCTGGCTGTCGGCGGTTTTATCCCACCATTCGTTACCAAAGCGGTTCCAACGAATCAGGTCGGTACGGCGGTGCCTTTCACCAATAAATTCGCGGCCGAGTTCATCCACAAATTCATCATCATCGAGTTTTTCAATATTATTAGCATAGCTTTCTTCAGCCCACATTTCATCGGGGAAATTTCTTTCCCGAACAGCGTCAAGCAATTCGGCTGCTCCTTGTTTGTCGCCATCGCGGTATTTGCATTCAGCAAGTGCGTAATACATTTCAGCCAGGCGAATTTCGGTAGCTGAATTGGTCTGGAAAAGATCATACGTCATAGGCAACCACGGGAATTTAATAAACCGAACTCCACTGTTTTCTTCACCGGTTGTAACCTGAGAGCCTTCGTTCCAGCGCCCATTCGGTTTTTCAGAAAAACGACCGACCTGATCAACATAACTCAAAGGCTGGCCATTGTACTCTTCTGTTCCCAAAATCATTTTTGTACTGTCGAAACCAAATCCCTGTTCGTAATTAAATTCATATTGCTGACCAATGAGGAAGAATCCTTCATATCCACCTTCTTTATCAGTTGTACGGAAAGGCTGTTTCCTGAAATCACCATCACTAAATTTTTCGTAAGGTTTACCAAGCTGGTAATCGTAAATTTCTCCTTCCAGGTCACGCGATGGTGACAAGGTGATTCCATTCCACCCCCCCCAGTCGTTATCGAGCGAGTAACGCTGCTGGTAGTGCATAAATGCATTGTACATCCAGCTAAACTCATAAATATTTTTAGCATGCGGAAATTCCATGATATTCTCAGGAGAACGGTAGCCGTTAACGCCTGAACGGAACGGACCTCTGTAATCCGGGTCAATCTGGTAGTCGCCATATTGCCCGTCGATAATTTCCTGTGCATATTTTGCCGCATCGTTGTAACGTGGAGTGCCTGTCCAAACTTCAGCATTCAAATACAACCTGACCAGCAACGCAGCGGCACCACCCTGATCCCAGCGACCGGCCCTGCCGTTTTGGGGCAATCCGGGAAGTGCATCTTTCAGTTCCGTCTCAATAAAATTGAATGCTTCTGTGGCGCTCGACTGGCCCACAACCTGGCCTACTTCTGTTACAATCGGGATTTCCCTGAAATAATCGATAAGGAACAGGTAAAACCAAGCTCTTAAAGTTCTGAGTTCGCTTATGTGCTGTGCTTTATCTGCTTCAGTCAATCCAAATTTTGGGTAATCGAGATTGGTAAAATCCTCAATAAACTGGTTGCACTGTGCAATTCCCTGGTAGGGCCCAATCCACGAACCATAAATCACACCTTCGTCATCGGTCCATTCGTGGCGATGCATGCGCACCCATTGACCACCATCCCAGCCGTGCTTTCCTTTTTGCGCCCACACAAACTGGTCGGCAGAAAGTTCCTGTGTAATCCAGCGGTCGCCGTCCCAGCCAACCCAGTGGCCATGTTCATACGGACGAACCAGTGCCGCAATAATCGAATTTTTATCCTGATAGTAACTATCAGCAGTTAGCGTGTCAAATACTTCTTCATCCAGATTTGTGCAGGACGGTGCTGCCAGTATAAAAACGAGCAGCAGGTATATTAATTTTTTCTTATTCATGTTTCTTTTCTTAAAGTTTTAAATTCAATTGTTTAGAATGAAACTTGAACACCGAGTGTGTAGTTTCTTGTAATTGGATACACATCCAGGCTTTGGATTCCCGGTTCAAGTCCTGAAATATTAACTGTTGTAGGATCCAGCCCTGAATAATTGGTAATTGTAAATACATTTTTTACCGTACCATAAACCCTGAGGCTGCGAATGTATTTATTATTGATTTGCGGAGTCCATCCGATAGTCAGGTTGTCCAGTTTCAAATAATCACCATTTTCAAGGAAATAGTCAGTTATAACTTTTCCTGATTTTATATGGCCATTTCTTTCGTAAGCAGATTGCAGCAAATTAACACCGGGTTCAGCAACCAATCCGTAATACATTTGATAGAGATTCAGTATCTGATAATCGAAACGTCCTCTGAAATAAAGCGTAAGATCAAAGTTTTTGTAAGTAATATTATTTCCCCAGGCGAGTTCCACGCGAGGAGCACCATGGCCGAGGTATGTCTTATCGTCTTCGCTGGCTTCGGAAGAAGCATTGATTTTTTCAGTACCCACTTCACCATTCTCCCAAACCAGAATGTTTCCATCTTCATCTACACCGGCATATTTGTACCCGTAAAAACTTCCAATCTCGGTGTCGTCTTCAAGGCGCTGCGCATTTCCGGGGTTTCCAGGCGATGGCAGCCAGTATCTTTCCATGTATCCTTTGGTAAAAGTTTCGTTTGAGAACTTATCAAGTTTCGATTTAATGTACGAAGCAGTAATACTTGTTGAATAAGTAAAATCATTGGTTTGAACTGCGTTCCAGTCCACCATCAATTCTACCCCGCGTGAACTTGTTGATGCCACGTTTGTGAAAATCTGGTCGTGGAGATAAGGTGGTACAGGCGCATCGTAGTTTGAAATCACGTCTTTTCCCTGACGGATAAATGCGTCGAAACTACCTGACAAGCGGCTCTTAAACAATTCGAAATCAACACCCACGTTGTAAGAAATTTGCTTCTCCCATCTCAGGTTTGGATTTGGATTATTGGCCGGTCCGTAAACCTGAATCCATTCACCTTCGTCGTTTTGCCACCTTCCGTAGCCGGTATATCGGGCAAGTGAAGCATAACGTCCAAATCCTGAACGGCCTGTTTCACCATACGAAACCCTGAGTTTTAAATCATCAACAGCGGTGGCCCCTTCAAGGAATGGCATATTCGATAGCCTCCACGCAGCCGATGCTGCCGGGAAAGTTCCCCATTTGTTGTCTTTACCAAATTTTGTGTTCCCTTCGTAGCGCAACGACGCAGTTAACAGAATCAAATCGTTCCATGAGTAATTGGCGCGGCCAAAAAATGCAATGGTTTTTTCTTTGCTTCTCCACGAATCCATTCCAAGGCGGCCTTCTTCGAGGTTCCATTCACCGGCACTTAAATTGTTGTATTTGAATGCATCGGAAATAAAGTCCATATTTTCAGCCCAGAAACCAAAGTTGTTAAACTCCTGGTAAGAGTATCCACCCATAAATTTGAAGTAGCTTTTGTCCCATTCGGCATAATAGTTACCAATCCACTCGAGTGTGTAATCTTCCCACGATTCGCTTTGCAAACGGGCACGGCCGGTGCGCATATTATCGATGGATTCTTTCGCTTTCGACGTGTAATATTCTCGGCGGTACATCAGTTGTTTCTGACGTGCAAGTTTAATTTCAGTGTTCAAATTTGAAAGTAAATTGAACTTAATGTTGAAATCGATGATGGAATATTCCTGGTCGGCACCATTTTCACGCTCCAGCAAGTCCTGAACCGGATTGTAAGTGGCGTATCCGTACATCCTGTAATAACCTGAAGGTTCATTTTTATCGTACACCGGAATGGTAGGATTCAGTTTAACAGCCTGCTGAAAAACACCGTAATTGGTGTATTCTTCTGCTACATCTTTATAAGAAAGGTTTCCGCTAAGTTCCAGAAAACCATCCAGTGCTTTTTGCTGAAAACTGGCACGGATTCCGGCTTCCTGGCGTTCGGATGCAATATCGATGGCCGTTTTATCTTTGTAATTGGCCGAAATCCTGAAAATGGTATTTTCACTTCCGCCCGATGCCGAGATGTAATGGTTTTGGCCAAAATTATCTTTTCTGATTAGTTCATCGTACCAGTCGGTACGTGCTCCCCGGTCAACATCGATTCCATGTTCGAGGAACTGTTCGGCAGATAAAATATCGGGACGGTTTGCCACTACATCGTGATCGATGTAGCTGTCGTAAGTAACCACAATCTCACCAGCTTTCCCGGTTTTGGTTTCCACCAAAATTACTCCATTGGCAGCTCTTGAACCATAAATTGCAGCAGCAGAACCGTCTTTGAGAACAGTCATCGACTTAATATCCTGTTGTGCGATATTGTTTAGATTACCTCCGGGAACACCATCAATAATAATCAGCGGGCCATTCCCGGCATCAATTGAAGAAGCTCCGCGAATCTGTACGTTGGTACCGCTGTTCGGGTCGGCAGCCGCTGTGTTCGAAATCGATACACCCGACACTTTTCCATCCATCATCTGCAACGGATTATTTACTGCACCATCGAGCAAATCTTTATCGGAAACACTCGATACGGCGCTGGTCAACTCGCGTTTTTGAATTGAACCATATCCCACAACAACCACTTCATCCACATCAAATGTTTCATCCTGCATTTCAACATTAATTGTTGACCTTCCGTTAATTTCTAACTCAAGTGTTTGCATTCCTACAAACGAGAATTGAAGTACTTCTGCATTTTCAGGAAGATCCAGCGAATAATTTCCATCAACATCGGTTATTGTACCCTGGGTTGTACCTTTCACCACCACAGTTACTCCCGGCAATGGCTGGTTTCTCGAGTCGGTTACCCTTCCGGAAACCGAACGCTGCTGTGCACCCGTTGCATGTGAAACAACCGGTTCAGCGCCCGGATTCAAACTTTCGGGATACAACAGGATGTGGCGATCGAAAACGCCAAATTCCACGTTTGTACCTGCAAAAATCACATTCAGTGATTCTTCGATGGTTTTTTCGTTAATATCGACGGTTACTTCCCTGTCGAGATTAATATACCCCGGACTGTAGGCAAACCGGAATTCCGACTGACTTTCTATGGCATCCAGCACTTCGGACACCTTTGCATTCCGCATTTCGAGCGAAAGTTTTGTGGATTGACTGTAAACACTTGCAGAAACCTGCATCAACCCAACCAATAAGAACAAAAATGTTAATTTCATAAATCTTAAACATTTGTTCCAAAATGAGGGAATTTTACTCCCCGTAATTCGGATTTTCTTCATAATTTAACCAATGATTTAGTTTATAAATAATTTATTTATCATTTGCCGATGATAAATAAGACCGGGAGTGTTACCGCACTTCCGGTTTTTATTTACCGGACGGCTTCTCTCATTTTATCTTTATCGATTTCAATTCTAATTACCTCCTCCTTTTGTGTGGCTTTAATAGGGGTAATACGCTCCATCAGCTTTAAAATATCTTCAAGCGGTTCATTTTCTATCGTAAAGGTGTAACGCAATTCTTTTACTTCGGGGGTAAGCTCAAACTGCTGGTTGTAACGTTTTTCAAGTCGCTTAATGAGCTCTTCCATCGGAAGATCGTAAATGTTCTGGATGCCTTCTCTCCAGGAAGTATAGCGCCGTGTATTAACCACCGAAGCATTGTATTTACGTGTTTCCAGGTTGAGTTTCACCTTTTCGCGCGGTTCCATACGGTAAAAAGCATCTTCTGCTCCGGGATTGAGCAATTCAACGCTGCCTTCTTCCAGCACTACTTCTGCAACGCTATTATCTTCGTATGCATTCACATTAAAACGGGTTCCCAGTACTTTTACTTCCAGTCCGCTGCAATCAACCACAAGGGGTAAATCCTCGTTTTTCGCCACATCAAAATACGCTTCTCCGGTAAGGGTGATTTCCCGGTTTTGGGCAGAGAAAAAATTATTGTAGGCTATTTCGGAGCCTGAATTGAGCCAAACGAGTGAGCCATCGGGGAGTTCAATTTTTGAGATTTGCCCGTTTTCGGCAATAACACTGGTTGTTGTTTCCTGGATATTCCGTGAAGATTGTCCTGAAAAATGCCAAACTGCTGTTCCAATGCTAAGTGCAAAAAAGAAGATGGCAGCATACCTGAAAAACTGTTGGATTTTTCGGGATTCCTGCCATCTGTTGTAACTTTTTTGCCACAATTTTTCCTGAAGCCGGTTCCAGCTCTCCTCGCCACCAACGGTAAACTGTTCGTTCTTCAAGCCTTTTCTCCAGTCTAACTTGTAACTATGAAAAACTATGCGATTCTCTTTTTTCCGAAGCCACTGTAACAATTCTGCTTTTTCAGAATCAGTTGCCGAACCTTCAAGGTATTTATAAGTTACTGTTCGCATTTTATGTAATATCATTAGGAGTACAACCTGTTATAGAAAAACCCTACCCCCCCATCAAAAAAATTTATGGCAAAATTTGAAAAAAGCTTTTTCAGCTGAGAAGCAAAAGAATTATAACTACCATTGACGGGTATTGCTTCATTAATTTATCGCGGATTTGCAATTTGGCTTTCGAAATTTGTTTTTCAATCATTTTAACACTAACACCCAGCTCTTCTGCAACTTCTTTTTGTTTTTTACCCTGTATTTTACAAGCCACAAACACCTGCTTCATTTTTTCAGGAAGGTCGTCCACTGCCTCCTTAAACGATTCAATTAACATCTCCTCCAAACTTTTATCTTCTTTTTCAATAAAATCCAACTGGTACAGGTACTGCAATTCATTCACATCCAGGTTTTCGATTTCCACCCTGCTATCCTCAATTTTCTTTGATTTCAAAACATTTAAACACCGGTTGCGCAAAATCACAAAAATGAAGCTCTCGATTGACTTTTCAGGATTTATCGATTTTCGTTTTTCCCACAACGCAATGAAACATTCCTGAATGACATCTTCCACTTCATTGTCGTCAGCAATAAAAAGTTTGCAATAGCCACGCATGCGCGGATACAGCAACCGGAACACCTCCTTGTAAGCAGCAGGCTTCCCGGTTTTTAATTGCTTTTTTGTTTCAAAATCGAACATCGACAAACGGTATTGAAATCTTTAAAAATTAAAAGGTGGCAATATTAATTGTTTTTTAAGGAACGGTAATAATAATTTGACCTTTCGTACAAAAACTAAACCAAGAGTTAATTCGATTATCCTCAATAATTTCATTGACCATTGAATTTTCGTTTGCGTTTACCGCAAGAAAAACAGACCAGATTCAACACAAAATTCCTGCTAAATCATTAATTTCGCAATCGGAAAACAAAAAAACAAAAACAATGCAATACGTAAATTTAGCTGACGACATTTATTTTTTGGGATACAACGATCGCCGCACCCATCTTTTCGAAAACATCTGGCCCATTCCGCATGGGATTTCGTACAACTCGTACCTGATTGTGGATGAAAAAATTGCGCTGATCGACACGGTCGAGCGGTCCTTTATTGATGAATACTTAGATAGTATTGAAGAAATTATTGGCGACCGCCCCATCGATTACCTCGTGATTAACCACATGGAACCCGATCATTCGGGCGCTTTGAAAGCCATCGTTCAGAAATATCCTGAAATTACGCTGGTTGGAAATAAAAAAACGTTTGCACTTGTGGAGAGTTTTTACATGGAGCCGGAGAATGTGCACATGGTTCACGACAACGATGTGCTCGAACTCGGGAAACACCGGCTGCAGTTTCAAACCATCCCGATGGTGCACTGGCCCGAAACTATGGTGACTTTTGAGGAAACCAACAAAATTCTGTTCTCGGGCGATGCATTTGGCAGTTACGGTACACTCGACGGCGGAATTTTCGACGACGAAATCAACCTCGATTTTTATGAAATTGAAGTGATGCGCTATTTCACCAACATCGTCGGGAAATATTGCCCGCACACGCAACGCGCCATAAAAAAACTGGCACCGCTCGATATAAAAATGATTGCCGCCACCCACGGCCCCATCTGGCGCACCGACCTCGACTGGGTGCTGACCCGTTACAACAAGTGGAGTTCGTACGATCTCGACAAAGGTGTGGTCATTGTGTACGGCTCGATGTACGGAAACACGCAAAAAATGGCGGAAGTTATCGCCCGGAGACTGGCAGAAAAAGGCATCAAAAATATTCGTGTTTACGATGCTTCCAAAACACATCCATCCTACATCATCAACGATATTTTCAAGTACAAAGGATTTATTGTGGGAAGTCCGGCATACAACAACGCGCTTTTCCCCAATGTACAAACCTTGCTTTCAACCATCGAGCACATGGCACCCCAAAACCATTACCTCGGCATTTTCGGAAACTTTGCCTGGAATGGCGGCGGGGTGAAAAACCTGAAACTTTTTGCAGAGAACATTAAATGGGAACAGGTTTATGAACCAGTTGAGGAAAAAGGTGCCCTGAAAAAAGAGCGGAAAGAGGAGCTGCTCAAACTCGCCGATGCCATGGCAGAAAAACTGCACGCGGATTTTGATTAGAGTGTACGAGATTCCGAATTTCCTAAATCAAACATACCGGATTTAGAAAATCCGGCTCCCAGGTTAGCTTTTCTTCACTTCGCGTGAAATAGCCCTTTTTACCAACTGGTTTAAGGTAATTCCTTTTACCGCAGCAGCCTGTGCAGCTTTTTTGTGCAGCTCCTGACTGATACGGACATTAAAACTTCCTTTATATGATTTTTCAATTGGTTTCCCTTCTCTTTTGCAATCATCGATGTGAAGATTTACCATCTCCCGAAAAGCAGTTTCCAGCTCATCAACGGTAGTTGCCTCGAATGTAACCAAATCGTTAATCCCTTCAATTTTTCCAAAAAATACATGATCATCAGCATTATAGTTTACTGAGCCAATAAACCCCTTGTATGTTAGTATATTGTTCATAGTTTGATTTCAATTCATTGTAGTTAAAATCTTTCGGCTTTGACTTAAAACGTTCAATCAGTTTATCGATTTTACCCATGAAGCAAATTTACAAAAAAGCAACCAAATTTTAGTTGCAAAATAATTAAATTCTGTTTTGAATTATTAATGCTTGATTATCATTATCTCTGTTGACTCCACCCTCCCAGCGGTTTGAAACCGCTTAACTATCAGAGCAAAATCCAAATCATATCTTTTCTTACCACAGAATCACAAGGTTCCAATTTTATTTTTCCACTAACATATTAGCAGAATTTAACTAATTTCCACTAATCTATTAGTGATTTTTTATTATAAAAACACAAATACATTATTAATTCTTATAACTTTGTGGAAAAAATTATGGAGAGATTACGACAAATATCCGAAAGCCGGCTTCAGAGGGTTCCAATAAAATTTTTCAGATTCCTGATAAACAAAATTAATTGGAAGGACCGGCTAATTGGCATATCAGGAGCCAGAGGAACGGGAAAGACCACATTGCTGCTCCAGTATATGAAAACAATGATTCCAGCAAATGCTGATGCGCTTTATGTTAGCCTCGATGATATATATTTTTCTGAAACACCTCTTGTATATTTTGCTGAAGAATTTCACAAAAAGGGAGGTGATTACCTTTTTTTAGACGAAGTACACAAATATCCCAACTGGTCGCAGGAACTGAAAAATATTTACGACAACCTTCCTGATTTAAAAGTAGTTTTTACAAGCTCCTCGGCACTTGAAATTTACAAAGGCTCACATGATTTAAGCCGCAGGGCTGTTATTTATAAACTCCCCGGATTATCATTCAGGGAATTTTTAGAATTGAAATATGAAATATCATTTCATCCCTTTCAATTGACTGATATTTTAACTAATAACCAACCTGAAATTAAAGAAATTCCTTCTAAAATACGTCCCTTAAAATATTTTGCTGAATACTTACAAAACGGATTTTATCCTTTCTTTGCTGAATCGGAAAGCACCTACACCACCCGTCTCGTACAAATTGTCAATCAGGTACTCGAAAACGACTTGCCTGCCATCTTTCATATAGATTTCAATTCAGTGATTAAAATAAAAAAAATGCTCACTGTTATATCACGTATCGTCCCTTACAAACCCAACATACAAAAACTGGTCACACAAACAGGTACCAGTCGTGATACATTGCTAAAATTTTTGTATTACCTTGAAAAAGCAGAAATTGTCAATATACTGACAAAGGATACATTTGGAATAAATTATTTAAATAAACCCGACAAACTTTTTTTAAATAATACAAACCTGATGTATACATTTTCAAACGAGTCCCCAAACCCGGGAAATATCAGGGAAACATTCTTTTTTAACCAGCTGAAAGCAAACCATCATGTTCTATACCCTGAGAAAGGCGATTTTTTAATCGATAATAAATACCTCTTCGAAATTGGAGGCCAAAACAAGACCCGAAAACAAATACATGGGACAAGAAATGGATTTATCGCAGCAGACGAAATTGAATACACTGTTGACAATAAAATACCATTATGGCATTTTGGATTTTTATATTGAATGCTGTTATCCTTTTTTGCTGAATAACTATTAACCCCGCGTAAAAACCGGCCGGTTGGATTTCGACATGCGTGGATTGTAGTTGTAACCGTCCATATCGAACGCCTGCAGATCGGTTTCTTTTTGAATATTATTTTCGAGAATAAAACGGGTCATCAGTCCGCGGGCCTTTTTGGCGTAAACAGCTATCATTCTGTACTGTCCGTTTTTCATGTCCCTGAATTCCGGGGTGATAATTTCTTTTTGCAGAATTTTGGTGTCTATGCTTTTGAAATATTCATTCGAGGCCAGGTTAATCAGCACACCACTCCCCGACTCTTCCACCGCTTCCCTCACTTTTTCCGAAAGCTGCGGATTCCAGAATTCATATAAATTATTTGCTTTGCCGTATTTCAGTTTTGTGCCCATTTCAAGGCGGTAAGGCTGAATTAAATCGAGTGGTTTTAAAACACCGTACAAGCCCGATAAAATCCGAAGTTTTTCCTGAGCACGTTTTAATGTACTAACGGGAAGCGAGTTGGCATCCAGTCCGCGAAACACTTCACCCGAAAAAGCAAGGACAGCCTGTTTGGCATTTTCAGGTGTAAAAGGAAGGTGCCAGTTTTGGTAGCGCTGAAAATTTAGCTCGCCCAAATCTTTTGAAATTCCCATCAGTTTTGAAAGATGATCCGGGTCCATTTGTTTCAGCACTTCAATTAGTTTTTCGGAATGAGCCACAAGTTCTGGAAGCGTATATTCTTTTGTTTTTGGTTTTGTCTCAAAATCCAGCGATTTTGCGGGTGAAATAATTATTAGCATAACAATCGGTTTTTTTGAAGGAACGAAAAATTTTCAAAATTGTTCAGGTGGCAAATTTACAATCACCCCGAATTTCGCAAAGCATTTAATGCCTGCTGCATGGCCTGTTTTTCAGCTTGCGGGAGCCCTTCCTGTTTCAGCGTTTTTTCATACAATTGAATGGCTTGATTTGTCCTGCCGTCTTTCATATAAATATCGGCCAGGAAACTAACCGCATTTAAATAGAGCGGATGTTCTTCCAGTAAATTTTCAAGTGTTTTTTCTGCCGCCGTTTTTTGATTATCCTGCAACTGGTAATAAGCCAGCGTGTAGGCATATTTTGGCTCATCGGGACGGGCTTCGGCAGCGATTGTTGCAAACTCAACGGCCTCGTCAACACTTCGCTGCGAAACAATTACACTAAGATTGTAAGCGGCTACCGCTTGTTTAGGATTGACTTCCAGGGCCGTTTTTAAAGCTTTTTCCGCTTCCTGCATTTTCCCTTGTTCAGCAAGTAAAAGACCGAGGTTCAGATTCGCTGCTTCATTATTCGGATCCATCTCCACGGCCTGCTTCAGATTTTCTTCGGCTTTTGCCGGGTTGCCCATGTAGGAATAAAGTACGCTGCTGTTGATGAGTGGCATTAGTGCTTCCGGGTAAATCCGGGCGGCGGTCTCGTATGATTCGAGCGCTTTTTGCGCATTCCCCTGGTTCTGGTAATAAATGCCGAGGTTGTAATGCGAACTCCAGTCGTCGGGCCGGGCTACCATGGAATTGAGGTATTCGCCGGTTGCGTTGGCAACAACCTTTTTTTCTTCAGGTGAAAATTGGTTTTCGTTGGTTCCCGCCAGCGAAGCCGCAGCCGAAACACGCACCAGTCTGATTTCATCGGAGGCTGCTGTGATTAGTGCATTCACGGCTTCTTCCGAAAAATTACCGGTAAGCGCAGAAGCGGCTGCCGACCGCACCAATGGAGATTCATTCTCTTTGAGTGCTTCAATAATTGTGTCCCATTTTTTCTCACCGGGAGAGTTGGCAAGCAACCGGATAAATGAGGTCACAACCACTTCATTGTATTTATTCTCGCGGATAAATTCCAGCATTTCGTCCAAACGGCTCCAATCCTCATCCCGGGCTTCTTTTATTAACTGTGCCCAGTAAAGTGTTTCTTCCTGGTAATCACCGTTCGGCCGCGCTTTTACAATTTCATTGGCCCATTTGGGTGATTTATCATCGTGGCACTGGTTGCAGGCATTCGGCGAACCAAATTTGATTGTAGCTTCCGGCATCGGTGGCCTGAACGAGTGATCGCTGCGAAGAAAATGCCCCACAAACTCGCGGGTAGGCACATGACAATTTACACAAAGTGAACCTTCGCTGTCGGCTTTGTGCATAGTGTGTGCAACCAGCCCGCCTCCGGTTTTTCCCTGGTGACACGATGTGCAGGCCCCGTTGGGATTCTCTGCAAAACGGTTCCGTCCGCTGGAAGTGTGACAGGTAACGCAATGCAAATCACTTTCTGCAGTACAAGGATTCATTTCCCAGCCGGTCATTGTATAGTTTTCACCCAAATCGCGGCCGTCAGGATAAAAATCGGGATCTTCGAGCGTTGCCAGGTTGAAATGATCATAATACGGCTCAGGCGGCACATAATTTTTGGTAATCGCACTTCCTTTGGCATGGCACACTGCGCACGACGAGTTGTGTTCTTCGGGTGAGAAAGTACTGGTTACTATAATTTTTAAATCTTCCGGTTCTTCTCCTTTTTCCTCAGCCTCCAGGCACACGCGAACGTGTTCGGCACTTGGTCCGTGGCAGGTTTCACAATTAATGCCCGATTCTTTCCAGGTAGTGTGGTAACTATCGGTTTCCAAATTGTAGTTGGAAGATACCTGGCTCACATGGCAATTATAACATGCAGTGTTAAACGCATACATACGGTCGCGCCAGGGCAGCGCTTCATCTTGTTCGCCGGTGTCGCCAAAGTGGCGCACAGCCGATTCAGGATAGTTAAACCATTTTTGTCGGTTCACATCGTAGGCCAGCGGAATAGTTTGCAGTTTCCCTTTTTCCAGCGGTGTCAGAAATGTAAATACATTTTTCCCACCGAGCGAATATTCCACGATAAATTTTTTCAGCAACTCGTTGTCCCTCTGTTCGAGCATCACCAGCGATGAATCTTCGTAAATCATCTGATAAGTTTTACCTTCGAGGTTTATTTTTTCACTTTCCGGAAGCTGGTATTCCTCAACAAAACCGGCATTTACCGGCTGCATGGCTTTCCCGTGCCACGACGGTGCCCACAGTTCATAAAAACGCTCATGACACTGAATGCAACTTTCAGAACCTGAATAGCCATCTTCAGTAACCTGATTTTTATCTTTCTGAACACATGAAGTGGCAAAGAGTGAAATAATTGCCAGCAGAGTAAGTAGATTTCTTCCCGTCATATCCCGGATTTTTATACTACAAATATTCGAATATTTTTAGAAAGAATGAATTTAATTTATAAAGAAAAGAATCCTTACCCCGGATAGAACCGTTCTGATGAAAGAGAACGGTTCTTTTTGCTTACTGCATCATAAAAATTATCTTTAACATTAAAAAGATAAATGACAAGACTGGGAATCATTCGCGAAGGAAAAATCCCGCCCGATAACAGGGTGCCATTAACGCCGAAGCAGTGTAAGGAAGCGCAGGAAAAATTTCGAAATGTGGAAGTGGTGGTACAATCGAGTAATATGCGGTGTTTCAGCGATGAAGATTATAAAAAAGCAGGAATTCCGGTGCAGGATGGTTTGACAGACTGCGATGTGTTGCTTGGTGTGAAAGAAGTTCCTGTCAATGATATGATTCCGGGTAAAATCTATTTTTTCTTCTCGCATACCATTAAAAAACAGGAGTACAACCGAAAATTGCTCCAAACCATCCTTGAAAAAAATATTCAGTTAATTGATTACGAAGTTTTAACCGACAAAAACGGTTTTCGCATTATCGGATTCGGACGGTTTGCCGGGTTGGTAGGTGCATACAACGGATTGCGGGCGTATGGGCTGTGTCATCGGATTTTCGATTTAAAACCCGCCCACAAGTGCGATGGATTGGAAGAAATGCGATATCAGCTCAACCAGATAAACCTGCCACCGGTAAAAATTACCGTTACCGGCGACGGGCGGGTGGCCGGTGGAAGCCTTGAAATATTGAATCACCTCAAAATCACACAACTTTCTCCGGAAAAATTCTTGAATGCTAATAATCCGGAGGAACCGGTTTTCACCCAACTCAGTCCGGGAGATTACGTCAGGCGAAAAGATGGCCCTGAGTTCAATCTGAATCATTTTTTCAAGCACCCGGGAATGTACGAAAACGCTTTTCTGCCTTACACCAAAACAACCGATATTCTGATTGCTGCCGCTTACTGGGATCCAAAATCGCCGGTGCTTTTTACAGCTGAAGATATGCGAAGCCATGATTTCCAAATCCGTGTAATTTCAGATATCACTTGCGACATCGAGGGTTCCATTCCTTCAACCAAACGAGCTGCAACCATTGCCGAGCCGTTTTACGATTACAACCCCGATACAGAAAAACCGGAGCCTCCGTTTTCTTCTGAAAAAAACATTACCGTTCAGGCAGTGGATAACCTGCCCAATGAGTTGCCCAAAGATGCATCGCAGGATTTTGGCCGTAACCTGATTGATAAAGTATTCCCCAGTCTTTTTGGAAAAGATAACGATGGAATTATTGAAAGAGCTTCAATTACCAAAAATGGAAAACTGACAGAGCGATTTTCGTATTTGAAGGATTTTGTAAAGTGAACTCAAAAACAGGAATCATTCCCTAAAGCTTTCCCGACAAATCAGGATTATGGATGGATGCTGGCCAACCGGAACAGTTGACTGAGACAAGAAAACGTTTCTCAAAATAATGGACTTAAAGCGTTGCCCAGATACGTGCCAGCGAATGACCGGGTGCTTTGATGTTCAAATCGAGGAAATAGCCAAAGGGTGTCTGTGCCGTTTCGTACCCACCATTTTGCAGCCGTTTTTCAGCCCGATCAAAAAGTTGCTTTGTAAATTCTACCGAAGCTTTGGAGTCCGCCAAATGGGCAAATGAATGCAGGATTATTTTTTTGCAATCGTTTTTCCGGGCTGTCCATTTAAGGTGGTTCACCAGTTTCTTCTCGCGGCTTTTCACATCATACTCCTCATCTCCGGCCTCAACCTGTATAAATGCTGCAATTGAATCGTTAAAAACTGCTCCTTCTGTTATTTCTTCCGCTTCTTCCAGATTTTTCCGAGCCGGTGTATAACCAAACTCATCAACATACATTACCAATACCTTCATACTTTATTCAGCGTTTGCTATAAGTTCTTCACTCAATTTTTCAGTCCAGTTTCGTAAAACCTCCACTTCAGCTTCATCCAGTTTTGCTTTCGGGTGCAAAAGGACATACTCCTTTAGCGGCATTTCGCCTTTTTCAACCTCTTCAATCATTTCTCCCAACGTGCCAATCTTATCAAAACCATCCATTTGTCCCCATTCCGAGAGGTTTAAGTGTTCTTTCCCTTCAACAATATGATTATTGATTACCCACGAAACCGGCGAAACATAATGATACCAAAGATAATTGGTTTGATTGGAATGGCAATCGAGGCAGGCGTTAGTTAACAGTGTTTGCATATTTTCAGAAACAGATTTACAGTTCTCATGGTTTAAATATTAACTTTGGCAAAAAAATTTATTACATGCGTAAACTTTTTTTCACGGCTTTATTCGTGTTTTTCACGTTTTTTTTTTCCCACGCCCAGGTATCGCAGGGTGGGCGCCCAATTGAACTGCCGCCACTTAAAAGCACAGGAATTCCTGAAAAAGTTATGCCGCCCTTCAATCTCAATAAACTTCAGCAATTAAATGCACGCGGTGAAAAAGAAACGCTGCTGAAACCTTTCAGGTTCGCCCATGGTTTCGATGTTTCCATTTCTCCTGCCAGCGACGGAAAATGGACCACTAATGTTCGCGGGAAAGATATCTGGCAACTAAAAATCCGCTCGGAAAATGCTTTTTCGTTAAGCCTCATTTTCGATAAATTTCATCTGCCTCCGGGTGCACGTCTTTTTTTGTTTAATGAAAAAGAAAGTTTCTACACAGGTGCCTTCACCTCGGCCAACAACAAACCTTCAGGCAAGTTTGCCGTTGCGCCTGTTGCCGGCGACGAACTAATTGTTCAGTACGAAATTCCGGCGGGGCAAAGTGGGATTGACGATTTCACCATTACGCAGGTAAACCACGATTTTGTTGGAATATTAAAATATAGCGACCGCAGACCAATGGGGATAACTGCCGGCGATTGCAATATAGATGTAAATTGTGAAACCGACGGCACCTGGCATGAGACAAAAGATGCAGTTTGCCGCATTATTACCGCCAAACAGGAGGGCACCAAGAAATTTAGCGAAATATGCACAGGCACTTTAATCAACAATACAGAAGAAAACCAAAAACCATACGTAATTACAGCAGCTCATTGTATTGAGAAGGCTGAATTTGCTGAAACATCGGTTTTTACATTTAACTACGAAAGCCCTTACTGCGCACCGCTCGACGGCGATCCCGGCAATTCTGTTTCGGGTGCGAAATTACTGGCCATTTCCGACAGCCTCGATTTTGCCCTGGTTGAACTCACGCTGGAACCGCCACCCGATTACCGTCCGTTTTATGCCGGATGGGATGTATTTGCACCAGTGCCCGACTCCTCAACAAGCATCCATCATCCGCAGGGCGACATCAAAAAAATAGCTTACGATAACGATCCTCCTGTTATTTCCGACTACCCATCTGCAGATTACACAAAAACTGGTTTTCTGAAAATTAACCGCTGGGAAGCCGGCGTTACGGAAGCAGGCTCATCGGGTGGACCGCTTTTTAATCCCGGACAAAAATTAATCGGGACACTTACCGGTGGCCTCGCCACATGCGAAGATCCTGTCCGCGATTATTTTTCACGTTTTAATGTTGCCTGGGAATTCAGGCCCGACTCCTCCAAACAGCTTAAATACTGGCTCGATCCTTTCAACAGCGGCATCAAAAGCGTTGAAGGGAAACGCTTTTACGCAGACGAAAATTATTGCCTCGCATTTACCAACCTCACAGCAGACGACAGCCACGAAAATATTCCCTTGCGAGATGGAAACGAATTTTTGGGGTACTGGGGCGGAACCAACAGCGCTGGGATAACAGAATTCACCGAGCGTTTTTCAATTTATGGAAATGAGCAGCTTTCCGGAATTTCGCTTGGAGTTGGAAAAATTTACATCTCCAACCAGGAGCCGTTTTCTGATCGTGAAATAACACTAAAAGTTTACAACGGCAGCGATTTACCCGAAACGCTGATTTATTCGCAGCCGGTAAATATTAAATCGCTGGTACCCGATGCCATGAACTATATCGGGTTTGATGAAAAAGTGGAACCGGCAGATACATTCTTTATAGGGTTTGAGCTGAGCAACCTTCAGCCACTGGATACTTTTGTTGTTTACCAGTCGCTTAGAGCACCAGACATGGAAAATAATTTTTATTTCAAAAGAGATAACTGGTGGAATGTTTTCCAGGAGGCTAATACTGAAAACTATTCAATGGCCAACGTGTTTGAACTGGTTGCCTGCAATGTTGATGCGATGGTGAATGACACTCCCCTGGTTACAAAACCAATGGAAGCGCTTATTTACCCCAATCCGGCGCATTCAAAATTCACGTTTGAAGCGGGCCAGGATATTCACCGGGAAAACATTAAAATTTATAACCTCATCGGGCAGGAAATTAATGCAGAATTTAACACTGTTTCCGACAAAAAAATTGAAATTGATTTGTCGGGTAACCAACCGGGTGTTTACTTTGTGCGCTTTAAAACAGCCGAAGGAACCGTATCGAAAAAAGTAACCTGGGTTCCGTGGTAAAAATTGAATTATGCAACGTTTAGTTTTCATTTTTATCTTATTATCTGCATTAACCGGATGTTCAGGCCGGCAAAACCAAAATACTGACCGAATTAAATCCAACAAATACGCCCACGGATTCAGGGTTACTAAAAATGAAAATATTACCAAACTTTCGGTTTTCAATCCCTGGGAAAAAGCAGAAAATATTTCGGTAGATTATTATTTGCATCCGAAAGGATCGCTCCTCCCCGACTCGCTTTCAGACAAAAAAATTATTAAAACACCTGTAAAACGCGTGATTTGCCTCTCTACCACACACATTGCATTTTTAAATGAGCTGGACGAAATTAATTCCATAGTTGGAATTTCGGGTAGTCAATATGTTTCAAACCCAAAACTGCGCAAACGAATTGAATCAGGCGAAGTACCCGATGTGGGCTACGGTCAAAACCTGAATTACGAACAAATTGTTAGTCAGCAACCTGATTTGGTAATGGTTTACGGTGTGGGCAGCGAAGTTACCAGCTACACACAAAAACTGGAAGAAATGGGCATTCCGGTAATTTTAATTGCGGAATACCTCGAAGAAAATCCGCTCGGCAAGGCTGAATGGATTAAATTTATCGGTGCGTTGTTTGAAAAAGAAAAAAAAGCCAATACCTTTTTCTCGCAGGTTGAAAAAGAATACCTGGCGTTAAAACAACTGGCCGCCGGCGAAACCAATCAGCCCAAAGTTTTGGTGGGGGCACCATACAACGTCACCTGGTGGGTTCCGGGAGGCAATTCATACATGGCCAACCTGATTGCTGATGCCGGTGGCGATTACCTTGGGAAAGACAACCAAAGCAATGAAAGCTTTGCCATTTCGTTTGAAAATGCACTTGTTTGGGGCAGCCAGGCCGATGTGTGGATTAACATGGGCAACCTTTCATCCAAAAAAGAGATCAGGGACACAGATGAGCGGTTCGAGAATTTCAACGTTTTTAACGAAGGGCGACTTTTCAACAACATAAAAAAACTTCATCCGCACGGTGGAAATGAATTTTGGGAAAGCGGAACGGTAAACCCGCACCTCGTTTTACGGGATTTAATCCATATTTTCCACCCAAAATTAATACAGGAAGAATTGATTTACTATTCTGAAATTAAATGAAGGAATCTGTTCCACATAAAAAATTACCAGTGCCATTGATTTTCTCATTGCTGGGCATTTTATTCGTGCTGCTTTTTGTTGCCGATATTCTGCTCGGTTCCATTATTATTCCTGTAAAAGAAGTTTTTCATTCCCTATTCTCCACCTCGGAAACCAACGAAACCTACCGGACAATTATACTCAGCTTTCGGCTCCCGAAAGCATTAACTGCAATCATGACCGGTGCTGCCCTGTCATTGAGCGGACTGCAAATGCAAACTGTTTTTCGCAATCCGCTGGCCGGTCCTTATGTATTGGGGATCAGTGCCGGGGCCAGCCTGGGTGTGGCTCTGTTCGTGCTGGGTTTTTCTTCGGTCCTGGCGGCAGGAGTTTTCACAACAACAGGAGCCTGGCCACTGGCATTGGTGGCCTGGGCGGGTTCGTTTCTGGTTATGCTGCTGGTGCTTTTCGTTTCCATGAAAGTAAACGACATCATGACCATTCTCATTCTCGGCATTCTTTTTACCAGTGCCGTTTCCGCCATTGTGAGCATTTTGCAGTATTTCAGCAACGAATCGATGCTGAAAGCATTTATTGTGTGGACCATGGGTAGTTTAGGGAATGTTACCAAAGCGCAATTATCTGTTTTGGCACCGGCAATTCTGGCCGGTATTCTTTTGGCATTTCTGAAAATAAAAGATTTGAATGCTTTCCTGCTGGGTGAAAATTACGCCCGCTCACTGGGGGTTTCCATTAAAAGCAGCCGGATTATTATATTCCTTAGCACAAGCTTACTGGCCGGCACCATTACAGCTTTCTGCGGGCCCATCGGATTTATCGGGATTGCCGTGCCGCACATCTGCCGGGTAATTTTTAAAACGGCCAACCACCTGATTTTGGTTCCGGCCGTAATTTTAACCGGAAGCATTGTTATGCTTTTCAGCGATATTGTTTCGCAACTCCCCGGAATGCAAACCACATTGCCCATTAATTCAGTAACCGCCCTTATCGGAATTCCCGTAATCATCTGGATGATTGTTAAGAACAAAAAATTTGTTTCGGTGTCATGAGTGAGAATAATTTCAATATTGAATTGCAGCAGCTTTCGGTTGGTTATGAGCAACCGGGGGGCAATCCGCTTGAAATATTGAAAGCGATAAATTTCTCGGCCACACCGGGCGAAATGGTGGCGTTAATCGGCAGTAACGGAATTGGAAAAAGTACATTATTGCGCACACTTGCCGGTTTTCAACCCTGGTTTTCGGGAAATATTCAAATCAGCGGACGGAACTTAAAGAACATAAGTTCAAAAGAAGTGGCGCGTATCATGAGCTTTGTTTCCACCGAAAATGTGCGGGTGCCCAACCTTTCGGTGTTCGACCTGGTGGCTTACGGCCGGTTTCCTTACACCAACTGGATTGGAATGCTCTCGGAACAAGACAAATCGGTGGTGGATGAAGCCATAAAAAATGTAGGCCTGCGGGGTTTCGAGAACCGCCCGGTAATGCAAATCAGCGACGGCGAACGCCAGCGGGCAATGATTGCGCGGGCATTGGCGCAGGACACACCGGTTATCATTCTGGATGAACCGACCGCCTACCTCGACGTGAGCAACAAATACGAAATTTTTCACCTGTTGCAGGTGCTGGCCAACGAAAAGAAAAAAACCATTATTCTTTCCACCCACGATTTAAACATTGCCCTGCGCGAAGTGGACAAACTCTGGATTGCCACCGATAGCGGAAATTACCAGGGTGCCCCCGAGGATGCAGTGCTGCAGGGATGGCTAAACCAATTGTTTAAAAACGACCATGTTGGGTTCGATGCCAATGAAGGTGAATTTTTCTTCAAAAAAGAATTTAAAGCCAAAGTGAAAGTGGAGGGAGAAGGGTTGCCGCTCACCTGGACACTCCGCGCCCTGAACCGCAAAGGCTACCAGATTGTGATGCAGGCCGAACACGATTACCGTGTGGTGGCCAACGAAAATTCCTGGGAATTAAACTCAAAAAGCAATCAAAAAACATTTGGTTCTGTTTACCAGTTGCTCACTTTTTTGGAAAAACATTGTTGAATTAAACCATTTACAAATATAGTTAGATGCCGGAGGCATCAAATGTTTATAGAAATACATTGACAAAGCGCAAAGTTCGACCCCAGCCGGGGTCGCATTTCTTCCGCTACTGCTTTTATTTCTATAAACATGTAAACCCGCTGGGTTTAATAGAAAATAATAATTGTTATTTAAGCCCCTGTTTCAATAATATTATCAAACCTTATGGTGGTGTCCCTTTCTGACTTTCTCCCAATGTATAAAACCGGGTAGTTGGGTATGCCAGTTCGATATCACTGTGCCGGTCAAACTGACGCAGGACATCTTCCCAAACTTCATCTTCAGAACCTCTTCTTCTTCGTGGGTTGCAGAGGTAACGGATAGTAAGTTGCACCCCGAAATCTATTACGCGGGTGTAAACAATTGGTGTTATATGCCGGTAATAAATCATATAGTTCCGGCTGGCTTTAAAAATCTCCCTTTCAGCTTCTTTGCCAATATGTTCAGCATGCCGGTTAATAATATCCTGCAACAGTTTTTTAGCTTTTTCCCAGTTGCTTTCAAAAGTTACGTTTACTTTAATTTCATTCCAGATGTATTCAAAACCAGTGCTGTAATTGGCTTGTGGTTTCAAAAACACAAGACTGTTGGGCAGATGAACAATGCGCCCTGTACTTTGGTCGGCTTCCACCCAGTTCCCGATTTCAAGAATGGTAAACTGAAACATGCGGATATCAATAACATCTCCTGCATGTTTACCAATTTGTACCCTATCACCCACCACAAAGGGATTGCGAAAAACAATGAAAAACCAGCCGGCAAGGTTAGTCAGCGGATCTTTCATGGCAATTGCCAGTCCGGCAGAAAACAGGCCAAGAAATGCACCAAACTGCCTGAACGCCTGCAACCAAACGCTGCTAACCAGTACAAATCCAATAAGGGGAATTACAAATGAAAGCGATCGTTTCCACTGGTAGCGTAATTTTACATTTTTGATTTGTCGCCAAACAATTCGTAAAATAATTTTTTTAAGCACCCACAAAACCAGAATTATGGCCAGCGAAAGGAATATTTTATTGAGGGTTTCAGCAGTAAGGCCGGTGGTTTCAACCAAATAGTTTTGAATATTGCTCATCGGTTTTATTATTTCAGGGAAGATACAAAATTCTCCTAAAAAATGTACTAACGGATTTGCGTTAATGATAAATTATTACCCTTCCACAACCTGTTTCATCACCCTTTCAACGGGTGTAGGTTCAATATGAAATACCGTTTCAAATTTCGAGCTGTCAAAATCATAATCGCGGTCATACTGGTAAAGCATCTCTTTCATTTCGCGCATCAGCGGATTAATTTTTAATTACAACCAATCTTTTCGTTTAAAATAATACAACATAACAGCTGCAAGAATTACCATCCCGCCAATCATTATAAAATAACTGTACCTGTACTCCAGCTCGGGTATATAGTTGAAATTGGTTCCGTAAACCCCGGCAATAAATGTGAGCGGGATGAAGATAGAAGCAAAAATCGTTAAAACCTTCATTACCTCGTTGGTACGGTTTCCAACATTGGCATGGTAAATATTCAAATAATCATTGGTCATGTTAAAATAGATGTCAACGGCTTCGAGTGCCTGCAATGTCAGGTCGTTCAAATCTTTATAAAAAGCCAGTGTTTTTTTGTCAACCAGTGCCGTATCGGTTTTGTTCAGGTAGAACATTATTTCTTTAACGGGCCAGATATTTTTTCGGATAAACCCCACATTTGTTTTTAGCCGGTAAGTTTTTTCAAGGGTCGATTTTTGGGTCTGCGTTAAAATTTCCTCTTCCATATCTTCAATTGCAGTCCCCACGTTTTCAATGGTATGGATGTACATATCCACTAAAGTGTCCATTAACGTGTAGGCCAGGTAATCGGCTCCCATTTTTCTGATGCGCCCTTTACCATTTCTAATCCTTTCGCGCACCGGCTCGAAGTTATGGGCAATTTTTTCCTGAAAAGTAATAACATAATTTTTCCCTGTAACAATTGAAATATGGTCGCCGGTAACTTTTTCAATTTCCGGCTTGTACTCAAGAACTTTCAGGAAAACAGTGAGGTTGCTATCATTTCCGGTGATTTTGGGGCGCTGGTCGGTATTCAAAATATCTTCCTGCTCCAGTTGCGGAATGTTGAAACGTTCGGCTACCCGGGCTATCAACTCTGTATCCTGCAACCCGTAGATATTCAACCACAAAACCGAACCATTTGGAACAACCTCCGGAATTTCAGCCAGGCTTTCAGCCTTTTGCTCGGCAACTGAATCTTTATTGTAGAGCATGAAATAAATTTCAGGCTCCTCCATTTTTTTGTTACCAATAAAAATTAGCGAACCGGGTGGCGTTCCGTGTGATTTTTTCCTGCTTTTTAAAAAACGTGCCATTATTCAATTGGTTTTTGGTCTTTCGAATGTACAAACAATACAGTGCCCACATCACCATAACCATCAAAAAGCTTTTCTTTTTCTTTTTTCAGTAATTCCTCGCGTAATCCGATGAGCGTAAGCCCGGCGTTTACCGAGTTTTTATTGATGATGGCTTTTGTTGACACATTTGGGTCCTGAACAATTAATTTAATATTTTTGGCCGTTATGGGCAGCCGGCCCGAAGTAACCAGTTCTTTCATGGCTGCATGTGTTTTTTCAATATCCTCTTGCCGGCAAATATTAAAAATCTTAATCTGTCCTTTTCCCCAGTCAGGATGCCCCAAAATAATAAAACTCAGTAAAACCATCAGATTGGCATTTTCGGAATCGAACGAATTGATCCACACATGAATGCCGTTTTTATACTGAATTTCGCGCGGGCTGCTGCCTAAAATTACAATATCGAAATCGCCGGAGTTCACCAGCGAAAAATTATCGATAATCTCAGGTAAATCTTTTGGGTTCTCTTTATCGTATTCAAAAATTATCATGTTATTCTCCATCCCGGCAATTCCGGGAATCTGGATAGCTTGCGCGATGGCCGAAGTATTTGACGGTGAAATCAGTGTATCGATGTAAACATGATTTTCGATACTGGTAACATGGTCAATTAGTTTCTTGTGTTCCTCGTGTGCCTGCTTTACTGTGGATTTGGAATAGTAACCCACAATATGGTGAAGGTAGGTTCCGAATCCGTATTTGTAAGAAATCCAGTTAAGCAGCCTGAATGCTTTGTCGCGTTTAAACGTGCTTTTTGAAATGCAAATAGCACTGGGGCGCCACTCCTTATGCTCTGTTTTGCTCTGTTTTTTTTGCAGCAATACCTGCAGGTTGCGATTAAGTTGAAAAAGTGCATTGGCAAAAATGGATGAAAATCCTTTCCGGCTCTTGTGGTAATGATCCACATACAAATAGATGAGCGAAATAAACAGAAATGCCAACAGTGCATACATCGTGCTTATTTTAAACATTATCCACACCGCTGCCACAAAACCGGCCAACGAAATGTACCAGCGCGATCGGAAAGAAGGACGATAAGAAGGTGAAGACCCAAAATGATTCAGAAATGAAATGAGACACAGCGAGCCATAGGTTACCATAAAAAACATGGAAATGATGGAAGCCACTGCGTTTACATCGCCCACAGCCACAAATACAAAAGCGATAACAGAAGTGACCAGCGAGGCGTTTACCGGTTCGTTATCTTTTGCGGTTGCTTTCCCCAGCCAGCTGTTTAAACGCGACGAGGGAAACGATTTGTCGAGTGCCAGCGCCTGTAACGTACGCGGTGCCACCATCACCGATCCCAGGGCCGATGATATTGTTGAGGCTGCGAGCCCCAGCGGAATTACAATAACCCCGGCAACGGCAATACGGGCCATAATCAGCTGATGCTCCAAAAGGTCTTCAACAGGAGCCGATTTCGCGAGCTTATACACCACAAAGAAGTAAACAATCATTCCCGAAAATGTGGCCAGTGTAGTTCCCAGCGGGATGGCTTTCGACGGTTTTTTCAGATCGCCCGAGAGCCCCACGCCGGCCGTCATCCCGGTAAAAGCCGGAAAAATAATGGCAAACACCACGAAAAAATCCTGCGGGTTGCGCAGTTCAGCTTTTGCCAGGTTAAATGTGGAGGCATCAGCATGACCGGTGTTGCCGAGAAAAAACATTACCAGCGAAAAAAATAAAATACCAACCACAACGTAAAGCGTTTTCACCCCCAGGTTAGCGCCTTTTTTAATAATCAGCACAGCCAGCCCTGCCATAACCGGTAAACTAACGGCCTGCCTGGGCAGCGTATAACCATAACTTTCAGAAATATAATTGAAAAGGAATTCGAACGATTCGGTAAAAGCAATCACATAAAATGCCACACTTATTGCCTGCGACAGGAAGAGCGCAATGCCAATGGTTGCACCGATGTTGAGCCCAAACGAACGTGAAATAATAAAATACTCTCCCCCACCTTCAACACGCTTATTGGTGGCAATTTCGGAAATAGCCAGTGCCGTGGGAATGGTAACCACATGCCCGAGCAAAATCAACAGGATTACTCCCCAAAAACCCAGTGTTCCAACAGCATAACCAAAACGCAAAAATAATATTGCCCCCAGGATGGTCGAAATCGCTGTAAAAAAAACCGGGGCTGTCCCAAATTTTTTAGGATTAGATGTGTCCATTTTATTTTTTGAAATAGTTGATTGTCATCTGAGCGGAAAGGTAAATAATCAATTTGAAAAAATCAGGCTCAGCAAACAAAAATCGTTACCAATTTATTGTTTACCCCGGCATGGTTTTCAATAAAACCCGGGGAAGCACACCCATTACAAATCGGCGCGAGCGAAACCTGCGAAAGCCAAAACGTTTCTTCTTCCAAACGCACATCAATTTTGGTTTGCCCGTCTTTGGTTTGATATAGTAGTATTTCTGATTATAAGATTTGGTAGTCTTGAATTTAAGATTGATAATTCAGACGATTTTTCAATAATTGTTGCCACAAGATTTATAAAAGGCTGTTGTGTCTTTTTATCTGCAATTTTGATAGGGAGAGGGTCAATGTAAATTATTTTTACCTGTGCAAAAACTTTCCCGGTTTCGCTGGATGATGCGGTTGATCCGGAAAATGAAGTCAGGCTTATCGATGTTTTTGTGGACAGCCTCAAATTACAGGAATTCGGTTTTAAAGTGGAGTTTGCTGAAAACGGCAGACCGGCATACCATCCCGCCGATTTGCTGAAACTTTACATTTACGGTTACCTTAACCGCGTTCGCTCGTCGCGGCAACTCGAAAAAAAGTGCAAACGAAACATTGAAACCAGGTGGCTGCTAAAATGCCTGAAGCCCGACCACAATACCATTTCCAATTTCAGGCGCGATAACCCCAAGGCCATTAAAAAAGTATTCCGCGAAACCGTAAAAATTTCTCAATACTTTAACCTGATTGGAGGGACACTCCTGGCAGGCGACAGCACCAAACTCCGTGCACAAAACAGCAAAAAGAACAACTTCAACCAGAAGAAAATCGACCGCCACCTGGAATACATCGAAAACAAACTGGCAGGATACAACAAAGCCCTGGCTGAAAGCGACGGCGATGAAAAAAAGAAAATCGAAAAAGAAATTGAAAAACAGGAACAACGCAAAAGCAACTACAAAGATTTAGAAGGACAATTAAAGGAAAGCGGGCAGGCACAAATCTCCACTTCCGACCCGGATAGCGGGCACCAGATTACCCGTAATAATATTACCGAAGTATCCTACTCAGCACAAACTACCGTTGATGAAAAAAATAACATCCCGATTGATTATAAAATCACCAATGCCAACGACAAAAAGGCCATGGGAAATATGTTGTGCAAAGGGCAAAATCAATTTTGCGGCACAACCACTTCACTGCACTTTACGACAAATATCATACCGGCAGTGAGCTGGCCATTGCCGATGCACTTCACATTCCTGCAATAGTAGCGATTCCTCCATTTTCAGGGGCTTCTCATGCCCCTGACATAAAGTACGATGTAGAACATTTTGATTACGACCCGGAAAGCGATACTTATACCTGTCTGCAAGGGCACACCCTGAAGACAACCGGCTATTGGCACCAGGCAAAAAACAATGCAGGCGAGGTATCATACCGTTTCAGAAACTATACAACACCCTTATGCAAAACCTGCGAGGTACGGCCTTTGTGTACAAAGTCTGCCGCAAACGGAAAACAAGTCAGGCGCAGCGAGTTTGCCACCAACATTGAAAACAATAAAAAACGGGCACGGCTTATCTCTTTCTTTGTCCGTTTTTATCATCTTAATTGGGTATTTCGGCCTAAAGCAAAAGGAAATTTTTATTCAATATCATGATAACAGCATCGAATATGTAACGGAACCGAAGACGAAGTATGCGAGTGTAGTTTTGAAAGAGACTGATGCAGAAGAACATGTGAGCAAAATAAGGCATTTTATGAACACAGAAAAACCATATCTCGATGCTGACTTAAACATTGCCACAGCTGGCAACTAAACTTCAAATCCCTTCACACCTGCTTTCGAGGGTAATTAATGAAAAATTTGGACTTAACTTCTTCGATTTTGTTAACCAATACAGGGTGGATGAAGTAAAATCAAAACTAAGTAGAGTCTGTCTATAAAGTCGGCAGTTTTTCCGTTTGTTTTTCCTTTGATTGTTTTTATAAATAATGTCAACTGATTGCTGAACAGGTCTTTGCGATTGTCCCCTTTGGTGTTGTTTATTTTGAAACAGGTCTTTTTCCCCTGCCTTTTAGCTCCTTGTAGATTGATGCCCTGACTATCTGCTCCATACTTGGGGTATCTTTCCGCCCAAACACGCCTGGCTTCTTGCCAACGGTAAAATCTTCGGACAAAAGCCCAATCAGGTGCGGGTGTTGCTCAAGTATGCTATCAATCAGTCCCAGTTCCGGGCTTCTTGACCAGTCGGGATTTTCAAATTTCATCTTAAAATCTTCAAATAACCTCATCGTACTTTTTCCTTAAACTTAACAAGAAAAACAGTTGCTCC
>NZ_JBSQIC010000025.1:0-45087 GCF_055108615.1 Tangfeifania sp.
GGAACATTTGTCCAAATTCCAGCCCGATGTAACTTCCTCCGACAATTACCAGGTGTTCCGGCAATTCTTCAAGCTGAAGTATGGTCTCGTTGGTAAGGTAGTCCAACTTCTCAAATGGTTCGGGAATAACTGGTCTGGCCCCGGTGTTGATATAAATTTCAGATGCCGTAAGTTCTTCCCGGTTCACCGAAACTGTTTTTTCTCCCGTAAACTGTGCTTCACCTTTAAAAAAAATGATGTTATCTTCCTTCTCCACACCGGAACTTATCCCGTCAACCGATTCCTGCACGATTTCATCCTTGCGGCTTTTTATTTTCTTTAAGTCGGCAGATGCTCCATCGGGGATATTTATTCCCAGTGCCGCACCGTTTTTAGCATCCCAAATACGGCGGGCGCTGGCCACATAAGCTTTCGTGGGGGTGCATCCGTCGTTGACACACGTTCCGCCAAATTTGTCTTTTTCAATAAAAGCTACTTTATTTCCTTCGGCGGCCAGTTTAAATGCCAGTGGTGTGCCGGCCTGACCTGAACCGATAATAATTGCATCAAATTTTTTCATTTCTGTTTTATTTCGTTTTTGAATTATTTCCAAAAGTATTGTTAAAATCGATAATTGCCCCAATGCACGAAGCATGCACAAAACTCTGGGGAATATTTCCGAGCATGGTATCTGAATCCGGGTCGGCTTCCTCGGCAAACAGCCCCAGGTCATTTTGGTATTTTAATGCAGCATCGATGTACCTTTTACTTTTCTCCCTATTTTTCCGCATGATCCAGTACTGGGCCATCCAGAAATTGGCAGCGAGAAAAGCGCCTTCTTTTTTCTCGTCGAACAGCAGCAGGTTCCGGTAAACCAAATCGTTTTTGCTGAAATCCTTTTCCAGTTCTTTTACGGTCTGCACCATTTCGGGGGTGTCGGCCGGGCAGTAATCCCATTCGGGGAAAAGCGTTGCGGTGATATCCACTTCCTCACTTCCGGCAAACACGGCATAACTCCCTGAGTTGGTGATGCATTCATTTTTTACAAAATGCCTAATGGCTTTTGCAGCTTCCAGCCAGCGTTTCTTTTGGGATTCATCGTCGGAATATTCCGAAATAAATTCCAGCGCCACCGCCATAATCACTTTGCTCGAGGTAAACTGCCGGGCAATGTCCTCTTCCCAGATGCCGTAATCGTCCTGCTGCCAGTTTGCTGCCAGGAAATCCGCAATTTCTTCAACTACTTTCCAGTGGTCGCGCGTATTTGTATTACCGTATATCAGCTTGGCCGCCAGCAGAATATTGCTTCCTGCATCGAGCTGCAACTGCTCATTTGCATTATTGCCAACGCGAACAGGCCGGCTGTCCAGGTACCCCGAAAAATCAAGATAACTTTCGGCAGGAGCTGCTTTTTTGGTTACGGTAACAAAAGGTGTGGTGGAGTAATCTTTCAAATTTCCCCTCGCAGAACAGATAAAATCGAGAAAACGTTTTTCATCTTCGCTGTTGATTTTGGCCCGTGTAAGCGCACTGACAATCATAGACGCATCGCGTAGCCATACGTACCGGTAATCGTAATTCCGTTCGCCTCCGGGAACCTCGGGCAGCGAGGTGGTGAGAGCGGCAATAATTCCCCCGGATTCCTCGTGGGTTACCTGTCTGATGGTTCTCAGTGAATCCAGCATCTCTTTTTTGTAAGGGCCTTCATAACTAAAATCGGAATTCAATTTCTCCCAGGATTTTTGCGTTTTTTGCAGCGAACCTTTTAATTGCCGGTCGTCTTCAAATTTCATTTGTTTATCGGTCAGAACAGCCCAACCCTTTTCATTTGCAGGAATTTCGAATGTTATTTTTTCTTCTTCCACTTTTACCGGATGAGAAATCATCAGGAAAAAGGTATCGTTAATACTGACAGTGGTATCGTTTATCCTGCAGATTTTTATTTCTTCCTGACCATAACCGGGCACCGGGATTAAACTGTTTTCTATCGGTTTTGATGAAGCCGAAAACATCCTGCAGATTCCTGAAAAGTCATCATCTAACGGCATCCAGTCGGTTAATGTGAAAGCATCGTTTTCTGCAGTAAAACGTGTTTCCAGAATACTGCTGTTTTCAATGTATTGTCTTTCTGCTTCATAGTTTTTGGGCAGGTTGACCGACCAGACTCCTCCTTTTTCGCTATCTAACAAAGAAGCAAAAAGCGAAGGACTGTCGAATTGCCCGGGGCAATACCAGCAAATATCGCCGTTTTTAGCTACTATTGCGCCACTGCGTCTGTCACTTATTACTCCAAGATCTCTTATTTTGTAGGTCATGTAAATCTGTTATAAGTTATTAATTTCCCGCTGCGAGGTAAGGATATAACGTCATTCCGCCGTCGACAAACAAGGTAGTGCCGGTTACATAATCCGACTCATCGGAAGCGAGCCACACGGCGGCACCGGCAATATCTTCCGGATCGCCAACCCGTCCGTAGGGAATCGACTGCTCCAGTTCATCCCACGATTCTTTGTTGATAGGCGTTTTAATGGCTCCCGGTCCAATGCTGTTGACACGGATTTTATGGGCAGCCACTTCCACAGCCATCGACTTCATCAGCAGCATAATTCCGCCTTTCGATGCCGCGTAGTTGGCGCGGCCCTTCCAGGGAATGCGTTCGTGCACCGAGCTGATGCAAATAATTTTGCCGGCTGCCACCGAGATGTTTTCATCAATTTCCTGTTTTTTAAATTCCCTTATGGCCTCGCGGGAGCATAAAAAATATCCTGTGAGGTTTACATCAATTACATTTTGCCATTCATCGAGTGTCATTTCGTCGATGGCGGCATCCTTTTGTATGCCAGCGTTATTTACCAGAATATCCAGCCGGCCAAAGGTTTCAATGGTTTTGCTGAACATCTCTTTCACCTGGCCTTCCTTGCTTACATCTGCTTTGAATTTCATGGCTTTGCCGCCCGCCTTTTTTGCGGCATCCGCCACCTTTTGTGCTTCATCCGCATCTGCTATGTAATTGACAACCACATTTGCTCCTTCTCGGGCCAGTTCTATGGCAATTGCTTTCCCGATGCCCGATTCGGCACCGGTAACAATTGCAGTTTGATTTTGTAGTCGTTTTTTGTTGAAACTATTCATGATTAATTTTTTTGTTTAGAAGAATCGAACATTGTACCACAACTGTAATCAATATCTTAGAACAAGTCTGCATTTCAGCGATGCCGCGTGGTTGGAGAATGATAGTTCCCGGATATTAGAATGAGTATTTTTTTGAGAGTGAGAAGAATTTCCACATTTGGGCAATGCGATCAACAGAAGTTTTCCGATAGAATTTGTTTTGAAGTTTAATCGAAAAATCTGCCAATAGTGTTAATACGACAGTATTATTCAGTTCAAAGATTCAATCATTTTGGGAATAAAGTTTTTGGGGTTTTTACAATACCGATTCTGGTTATACTGTAATCTGTATACGTGCCGATATATCCGTCAGCCAAAAACATTGTTCTGCCGAAACGGTTACCCAGGGCTTTCCGCTTTTCACCCAGTAGCCATCAGGATGCTGTCCGTTTAATACAGCTTTAATTACCGGTTGTGCCAGGTTCAGAAACCGTTGGTCTCCGGTAACTGAATACAAAGCCGTGCATCCCGGCGCCACTTTAGCGGCCCAGATAGTGGATAGCGCTTTTTCACCGGCCATCTCAAGGAGATCAGCATATTTTTCAGCCAATGGTAAAATTTTGTTGTCAAACGTTTCCATGTACCGGGCCAGAAAATAGCAGGCTGCTCCCAAAAAGTAGTAACACTCTTCCTCGTTTCCAATATAAATGACGTATTCTTTCGGTTCGGCATTTTCGGGAATTGTTTTTATCAGCAAGCCGTCGTGAGCCATCCGCAGCCAGAATTTGTTGTTTTCAATTTTTTGGTTAGTTAGTTTTTCAAAAAAGGGAAGAATAGAATCGATAGAATCGGCCAGTTCCTTTTTATCCAATCCATTAATTGAAGGGCTTCTTGCTTTTTGCCACGGGCAATTAGTGCCAGCGGCCATTTATAGTTTTTTAACGGGTTGGTAATTTCACGATTATACAGGTTTTCTTCAGCAATGTAGCGCAGCATCCAGGCTTCGGTGCGTGCGGCAGCTTTTTCAGCAGTGGTTTTTAGTTGGTTTTGGTTCATTACAAAAAAATTATTTCAACTCCTGCAAAATACAAAGTATTATCTTGCAGAAGCTGAAATAAATTTCTCAAAATTTTTCCTGATTTATCTCAAATGTAAATCTTTTAGAAAAGGCTCTATGTTAAAGCTAAGTGTGTATTTACCTTTTCAAATCTACACTCTCAAACATAAGATGCAAAAATCCATGGCCTGTACCGGGAACAGGACTCATATCCCCCTCCAAATCCTGGGGTGGCAGAATAACATGTGTTTCTACTTTGTCCGGGCTCAAATCAGACATATCTTCATTCACATTTGTAATTAAATTCAAATTTTCATCTCTTACTTTACCAGTAACCATAATATGGATCAATCGGTTCTTGGCTATTATATTATCATTCCCATCTTTTAAATCAGCCGTTCCCCAAAGGGTAATGTATGAAGTCAGTTTAGGCATCAGGCCATTACCAATCCCGGTATTTCCATGCATGACCTTATTTTGTCCAACTCCTCCGAAGAAAGTATGGTCGCCGCTACCTTCCTCTTTATGTATAACATTTATGTTTTCAATCGTAAATGTTTCGCCGTTTTGCCTTTTGTATGTGAGGTGAAATTGCAATACGGCATCTTTCGAATTCTCAGAATCATCTTCTGTCAGGTCTCTTACATGGAGCTTATAAGAACCTGCACCTATTCCAATTCTATTGGAGAATGGGGTAGGTGACATTTCGGAATTAATGGCGGCAGGACCTGGAAGCACTTCATAAGCTAATTTCCAATCTCTTTCGCCTCCACCGAGCTTAACATTTTCAAACATCATGTGTAGAAATCCATGGGCTGTACCCGGAACAGGATTCATGTTGCCTTGCATATCCTGCGGCGGAAGTATAATATGTGTCTGGGCATTTTTGATATTATAATCCGAAGCGTCATCTTCAACACTGGTAATCAAATCAAGATTTTCATCACGTACGTCGGTGGAGGTCATGATATGTATAATTCTGTTGGAGGCAATAACTTCTCCTGTTGTCGCATTTTTCAAGTCGGTTTTTCCCCACAGCGTAATGTATGAAAGCAATTTTGGCATTAACGGGTTTCCAATTCCGGTATTTCCGTGCATCACTTTGTTCAGGCCAACTCCTCCAAAAAAGGTGTGATCGCCAGCTCCCAAAGGTTTGTGGATTACCCTTATTTCATCTATCAAATAAGTAGTTCCATCGCTTCCGGTAAACTTTATATTGACAGATTTTACTGCGTCTTTTGAATCTTGTGAATCTTCAGGAGTTAAGTCAGCGACTTCAAACTGATAGGATCCATTTGTTGTTTGGGTGTTGTTCGAAAACGGTGTCGGGGACATGTTGGGATTTATAGCTGCTGGCCCAGGAAGGACTTCATACACGAGCCCTGTTTCTGAACTTTCACTTTTAGTAAACTCTACCACTTCAGGGTAATTTGCTGAAGAGTAATTTTCAGGAAAAGTGCGTGATGCTTTTTTTAGCGCAACTTCCTGTTCATTGGGGATTAACGATTCCTGACAGGCGCTGATAAAAGCCACAACGCCAATTAATACTGCAAAACGTAATACTTTCAATTTTCTCATAACGAAATAATCTTTAAAATTTAGTAAATACGTTTTAATAGTCGCAGGACTTACACGTTCCTGACAAAAAAAGACAAAAAAATCTGATTTTTTTTAATGAATTTTCATGCTCCCTGTTTCGAAGGGCATTTCACCGTTCCGTATGAACAATACACGCAGCAATCGCCTGGTTTTGGACGCAATACGGTTTTGCTGTTTTCGCATTCATAAAAAAACTGACAGCCATCAGTGGGCATTTCTTCGGTTTTTTGGTGGCCGCAATTGGGGCAGGTCAGGGTAGAAAAGTATTTTATTGACACGCAAAAAATCTTAAAAAGTTAAATATCCGGTTAAATCAACTACATATAATAAGAGCAAACAAAGTGAAAAGGCAATGATTGGTGCAATGAGCCACATTACAAAAAATTGTTTCACCTGGGTTTTCCTGAAGATATTTTTTGCCCCCAGTTTTGCCACACCAATTCCCAGGATAGAAGCCACATTTAACTGCACCAGCGAAGTAGGTATTCCTTTTACTACCGAAGCAAACAATAAAAGACTTGCCGATACAACTGCAATGATTACAGCTTCGAATTTCCCGAAAAGGACAATTTCTTTTCCGGTGTTTTGAAGGATTTTATGACCAAAAATTGAGCTGCCTATTCCAAAACTAGGGGCAACTATTAGCGTAGTTAAAATCATTATCAGAACAAAATTAGAATCGGTATTCAGGTTTAACTCGTTAATCGTCATCGATGCAATAGGGCCAGCCGCATTGGCCACATTGTTTGAACCAATTGAAAAAGCAACATAAAGCGAAACAATTACCAAAATTGCGTTATAAACAGGTTTCAGATTTTCATTCTGGGCCCTGGGAAGCGTATATCCCCTTCTTCGCATGGGCCGGTAAATGTATTTTCCGATGAAAAAACTGATAAAATATGAAACTACGGGTAAAATAAACCAGGTGGGAATAATCTCAGTAAATAACTTTGAAGTGTTTAGCTCGTTGAAATAAAGTGCAGCAGCAGTTACCGAAAGCACAGTTGCCTGGCTTGTTGACTGGGGGATGCCTGCCAGGTTGGCTATCAGCAATGAAACAGCAACAGCAAATAAAACAACAGAAACCACTGAAAAAGTCATTAGTTCCGGGGCCAGCAAGTCTTTTCCTACCGTTGTGGCTGTTCCTTTGCCGGCAACAATCGCCCCCACAAAGACCATAATTCCAAATAAACCAGGGATCAAACTTTTACGAATAACATTTGCGCCGTAAGCTGCCGAAAATGAGGGGGCTGTTCCGCTTCCTCCCATAGTTATGGCAAGAAGCATCGCAATGATGAATGGAATTAGCAAATGATTCAACAGTGGCGAAACCATAATACTTTGTTTTGTTTCACGATTTTTCAGCTCAAATGTAAAAATTATTGGTCATAAATTTCACTTTCCGGGTGAAAAGCAAACCATGCAAAGGCAAAGTGGTTACCGTGCGACACCGGACGAATTTCCTTTCCCTTTAATTTCCCTGAAATACATTTTCCGGTAATGCTTCATACCGAGCCGGTTTCGTCGTCAGCAAACCCTTTTTTTGTTTTTTTGAAGGTGAGCAGCTTCTCCTCGATGCGCGGGTCGAAAACAGTAACCGAACCGATTTGTTTCGATTTGGAAATGTTGTTTTCATTCAGCGGCACAGCATGTTTTGTTGTGTCGGTTTTCCAGTTGAGCTCAACATTTCGCGGATTGTTCCGGGCATTCATAAAAAACGGTGTTAATAGGAGAAGGATACAAGTGAATGATTTCATTGTCATTGTTGTAGTTTTGAATTTTTCATTAGTGTTTAAGCGCCCTGGCGTGAGTATTTTTTTCTCTCGCAAAGCCGCTAAGTCGCAAAGTATATTATTTTTTCCCGCTGATTTCGCTAATTTTCGCTGATTTTTCTTTTGAAACCTTTATTCATTTCTGCGTTCATCCGCGCCATCCCAGCCTGCGTCTGGCAGGTGCGGGAAACTTCTTTTCTATTCTGAAATCCCTCCGTATTCAATTCCGGTTAAATAATACATGTCACGGTTAAAGTATGGCTGGCTGCTATTTTAAAACCTACCGGAATTCCTCCGGTTTGTTTTCTTACCTCATCGGCAAAATCAGCAAAATCTTTGGCAGTAAACAAATCGGGAAAAGCGGCAGGACTGATGGCCGGTTCGCCTTCTTTCAACCCTCTGACTTCAGCGATTTCACCAGTTACTTTATTTCCCGGAAGATGTCCGCCTGTACCGGTTTTTGCGCCTTGCCCGCCCTTAAAATGAAAGGCCTGTGCTTTTTTGACTTTGTCCCAGCTATACTAAAAACGGGATAAGTTTATACAATTAATGAAGTTTGAAGGTACACACTTTGGTTTATTCACAATAGTATGTTATTTACTTTTATCAGAAGTTACTGGATTTCTAAGTGGACTTCACCATCATTCGGTAAATCATTGGATCCGGGCTTACCAAAGTGGCGGTTTTGAATCACTTTGCCAGTATAATTACGGCACAAATAAAAGTGAGTTGGAAAAACATTCTGGCAGCATATTGAAATCTTTCACAGAACGCCCCCCTGCATAAAAAAAATCACCATTTTCACCCGACAATAATCACATTCATCACAGACTGCTTTCACTGGTACCGCATCACTTTAAAGTAACACTGATTATTGTATTTACCAATGTCATCTTAATTATTGCAGCTTTCGCGTGCAATAACTTTAAATTCAATGTAAACTACCTGTTTATCAGCTTTGTAATAATTGGCTTTGCCGTTTCTGCCATCCCTATGGTATTAATCAAAATCCGGAAAAAGAAAAAAGAATCGTGATTTACTCAAAACCAGCATCTTAAGTACACAGCAACTAATTTCTCATTTCACATTTTTTATCGGTACTTCTCCACCCTTTTATCATTTATCACGCCCTGCCAGTTCAGGCCGAAGGCAAAATCCCAGGTATTTTCTTCGGAGTCGGTGTAGGGTTCCATGTCGCGGGGTGTGTCCTCAAACTGTTCATCCACGGTACGCATGCAGGCCGGCATCTGGAACGGCAGCAGTCCGGAAGGCTCAAAAGCTCCCGAAATAATATCTAAAACGGCCTGGTCACTCACCCCAAAATGCACCAGAATGGCATCGGTGTTTTTTTCCAATTCCGCCATCACCGCCGGATTTGACACATCGATAACAGTTATCACCGGTTTTGCACCCATTTTAGCTTTGGTGTCATTTACCATTTTCTGGTCGTAGCTGTTGGCCGAAGTGCCCGTTTTCCCTTTGTACGAACGGTTGGTGAAATCCTCGAACGGACTCCCGCCGGCAAGGCTCACTTCGCGGGCGTGCGTGGCAACATAGGGTTCATATTGCAAATTGATGGGAACATAACCGTTGCCACCTTTTTCCAAATCTTCCAACGAATATCCGGTGCCGCCCTGCGGACTATCGATGAATACCAGCGCTGCATCGGCCTCTTCGGGTGAATCAACCCACTCAAAATATTTATTCACGATTTCAGGACTGGCTCCATCCTCCCATCTTTCGGGGGTTTCCACTCCAAACCAGTTGGTGGAAGCAGGAATAAATTTCTGAGGAACAAACACTTCTATCTGTTTTTCAAGCGGAAGGGCATCATCGTGATTTTTCAGCATCACCACAGACCTCAACTGGGCTTCGTATCCGGCTTTCATGAATTCCGGGTTACCAACAATTTCTTCCGTTTCGGCCACATCGAGGTACGGATTTTCAAACAATCCGACATGGAAAATATTCCGCAGCAACCGCACAGCCGATTTTTCAAACCGTTGGCGCATAAAATCTTCGCCGTGTTCTTCAACCCCCATTTTGTAAGCTTCCAGCACCGGTCCCATTTCGTTGTTTCCGCCAAACTGGTCCATTCCGGCCATCAGTGCTTTGTAATGCCGCCCGGCCACCGTCAGTTCTTCCACTCCCCAGCATTTCCCGCGAAACTCGTACACATTGGAAACATCCCCTGTAATTCCCCAATCGGTGCACAACACACCATCATAACCGTAAGTGCCGCGCAGCAAATCTTCAATAATAAATTTGCTGAAGGCGTTCCCCACATTTTCGCCATAAACCGTATCGATGTTCCACGAAATGGTGTAATACGGCATAACTGCAGAAGCTTTTTGAGTGGGACCATTCAAATCGAATGCGCCTTCGGTAAAAGGTTTCAGATGATCTTCAAAATTATCTCCCGGATAAACGGCATAAGCGCCGTAGCCAAAATGCCCGTCGCGTCCGCCTTCCTCAGGACCACCGCCCGGCCAGTGTTTTACCATTGCATTTACACTGTTGAAACCCCAGCCGCCGGAAATATGAGCATCACCTGTTGAAGTTTGAAATCCATCTACGTAGGCACGTGCCATGTCGGCCGCCAAATCAGGGTCTTCGCCCATCGTTCCGTCAAAACGGCTCCAGCGGGGCTCGGTGGCCAAATCGATTTGCGGCGAAAGTGCCGTGGCAATCCCCAGCGCGCGGTATTCCCGGGAGGCAATGTCGCCAAACTGCTGCATTAACTCCGGATCGAAAGAAGCTGCCAGGCCAAGTGTGCCGGGCCAGCGGGAAATATCGCCTCCTGCTCCGGCATTGTATTCGGCATACGAATCGCTGCCGTGGCGTGGGTCGGAACTGGTATTACCGGGAATTCCCAATTCAAGTCCTTCCACCAGCGCCTGCATGTTGTTGTTCCACTGCGCTGCAATTCCGGGCGACTGTACCGAAGTTATCAACACATGCCGCAGGTTGTCTTCGGTTAAAAACTGAATTTGCTGGTCGGTTAAATCACTTGGCTTAGCATCACTTTCACCAAGCGGTTTTCCGTTGTAAGTACCGCCGCCAAAACCTCTCCGGGTGCCGGCAGGTATCGACTGGTGACCACTGTAAAGCATCAGCCCGGCAATCTGTTCCACACTCATTTGCGCGGCCAAATCTTCTGCACGGGAATCCACATCCAGCCGCCAGTCTTCATAGGAATCCAATTCGTCGTTTCGGTTTAAATCTTTGAAAGCAAAACCTTTATCGGTGATGATTTTTACGCCCGATTCCGGCGAGTAACCCAATGTTTGGCCTCCTTCATTTTTCACCAGATTATAACCCTCTTTTGAAACTTCTTGCCACTTGGGGCCGCATCCTGCTATAAAAAGCAGCACTGCAGTATGCAAAAAAATATTTCTGAATGTGAATTGTTGAATTAAATTATTCATTCTCACAAGTTTTTTAGTTTAATTTTCAGCCAATTATGCACTGTAAAAGTTCTCGAGAAACACCAGTAGCTCAAGGTTGGGGATTTCAGTACAAACAATTTCCTCATCAAAGATAATAGCTTTTTTATTGGTAGGAGTACATGCTTCCCACAAAGTCGGGTCGTCTCCGTTTGGGTCGCCGTTTTTTGCAAAATTCACCCAGTATGATGACATGTTATCTGCCAGTTTATAATCCACCTCTTCCCAGGGACGGGGACTCATATTCAGGTTATTCACGCTAAAGGCACCAGCAGACTGTCCGCCGATGGTTACATTGTTCGGATCGCCACCGAATGCTTCAATATTTTTCTGAACTCACTCCAACGCAGCAATCTGATCAAGCAGACCATAATTTCCGGAGGCATTGTACGGAGCTTCCTCTGTTAGTTCAGGATGTGCTAAAAAACCGGGCATTCCCACCCGGTAGTTGATGGTGACAAAAACAACTCCTTTTTTAGCCATTTCCGTTCCGTCGTAAATGGGAACAGCTCCTGAACCGCTCGAGAAACCGCCGCCATAGATGTACACAAAAACCGGCCGGTTTTCACCAGGTTTTTCGGCACCTGTCCAAATGTTCAAATAGAGACAATCTTCGCTGATGGGTCCTTGTGGCGCAATAAATTCCTGTGTCCACATAGAAAACGGAGCGGGTGTCCGCTGCACCGTGCTGGCTGAAAATGTGATACACTCTTTCACTCCGTCCCACGATGCAACAGGCTGGGGAGCTTTCCAACGCAGTTCACCCACCGGAGGTGCAGCAAAAGGCACCCCACGAAAAACAGTGATCGCTTCATTGCTGAGGTATTCGCCGCTTACGTAACCATTTTTAGTTTTTACTTTTTCAAAAACCGGGATTTCCTGCTGACTTTCGCAACCATAAAAAAAGACTAAAAATGAAATAATTATTATGCAAATCAGCTGATAGTGTCTTTTCATAGGTGCAAAAATTAACGTTGATTCAATTTATCAAATTCACGTGTTGGCACCAATGCATCTGAAACTGTTCCTGCCTTGAAATCATCCTTAAGCGTCAGCGTTGCTTTTTCACGGATATCGCGAGAGGAAGCTCCTGCTTTGATTATGTAGTCTCCTGCTTCGGCCAGCCATGATGATGTAGATTCATCGAACGAGGCCAGGTCTTTTGTGTCAACTTTAAATTTCAACGTTTCGCTCTGTCCGGGTTTTAGCAATTTGGTTTTTCCAAACGCAACCAGTTCTTCTGCCGGTTTTTCAAGCTTACCCGATGGGGCACCTGCATAAATCTGAACCACTTCGCGACCGGCAACATCTCCCGTATTTTTCACTTTGACCGAAACTGTTACTTCACCGTCAAAGGTTTTGGAATTCAGTTTTAAGTTGCTGTATTCAAAATTGGTGTACGACAAACCGTAACCAAATTCATACGCCACAGGTTTTTTAAATGTATTGTAGTAGCGATATCCCACATAAATATCTTCGCCATAAACGACTTCCCAGGGAACGCGACGCATGAAAGAAAATCCTGACTGGTCGGGTGTATCGTCTGCTTCGCCTTCCTGTTCAATGGCATATCCCGGAAAATATTCAGAAGTTGGTGAATCCTCGTATTTTATCGGAAATGAAATGGCCAGTTTCCCTGAAGGATTGACAGAGCCCGAAATAATATCTACAATCGAATTCCCGGCTTCCTGCCCCGGTTGCCATGCACAAAGAATTGCATCGGGAATATCGCGCCAGCTGGCTGTTTCAACAACACCGGCAATGTTCAGGATCACAACAGCCTTTTTCCCTTTTTGGTGAAATGCTTCAGAAACAGTTTGAATCATTTCCTTTTCAGTTTCAGTAAGATAAAAATCGCCAGACTCGGCTTTACGGTCGCCACCTTCGCCGGCATTTCGGCCAATGGTAATCAGCACCACATCATTTTTTGCAGCCATTTTTGCAGCCAGTTCTTTCGAAACTTCCATTTCATCAACGGGTTCTATTGCTCCCATTAATGCGGCAATAGGATTGCTTGGCCTTTTATTTTTCGCCCTTTCAGCTTTGATATGTTCGGTATAAATTTCCGATAATTCACTATCAGGGATTAATCCGTTGTTGTTTAACCCATCGAACAATGAAACCGTGTAAGCCTCATTTACATCGCCGCTACCGGTTCCTCCTGAAATAATTTCAAGCGAGGTAGCTCCAAAAGTGGCGACCTTTTTAATTGAAGAATTTAATGGTGGTTTCCTGGTTGTTCATCACAAAATGTTTGACTGAAGTTCCCACGCCGTTCGACTGGATACCTTTCACCATGGCGGCTGCCATTTTTCCTGTTACCAGCGGATCTTCCGAAAAATATTCAAAGTTTCGGCCGCAAAGCGGATCGCGTTGTAAATTCATTCCCGGACCAAGAATAACATCCACGCCATATTCTTTTACCTCGTTTCCCATTGCTTTCCCAACTTTCTGCACCAAATCCGTGTCCCACGAAGAGGCGAGAACAGTGGCAATCGGGAAAGCAGTGCAGTAAAAAGTCCTATCTATATTTTTACGGGTAGGTGAAATGCGCAAGCCGGCAGGCCCGTCGGCCAGTACCTGGCTGGTAATGCCAATCTTCGGAAATTGGGCAGTAGTTCCCGCTGCACCCGGGACGAACTTGCGAATTTTATCTACCATCCGATTGTATGGTGTATCTTCACGATTGCCCCCACCAAACACGGATGGCATTTGTTCGCGAACAGAGTCCGGCATCTCAAAGTACATGCCCGTGCCAATTACAAGCTGTGCTTTTTGTTCCAGCGTCATAGAAGCAATGATCTCTTCCACTGTTTTTTTACTGGATTTTACCGTCTTAACCGCAAACAATTCAGTTGTAAGAAACGCAAAAACCGTAATTAAAACAAAAGAAGTTGAGAGTGAGAAAAACTTAATCTTCATTTTTTTCCTATTTAAAAAGTTTTATGGAATAACAATAATTCATTTCAAAGTTAAATCTATTGTGTAAAAGAGACACAATGATAGTTTTTTAAATTATATTAAGCAAAAAAATACAGATTTTTATTTTCTTTGTAATCAAATTATATTCAACAGATCAAATAGCAGATGCATCAGTTCGATTTTAAAGAATATCTCAATCATATTTCGCTCGATTGCGTCATTTTCGGATTTCATGAAAACCAGCTGAAAGTTTTACTGCTTCAGATGAAATACACGAAAAAACGGGCGCTGCCGGGTGGTTTTGTTAAAAAAGAGGAGTCGTTTGAAGAAGCGGCAGAACGCGTGCTGAAAGAACGCACCGGGTTGGACAACATTTTTTTGCAGCAATTTCATGTATTTAGCGATCCACATCGTTCAAAATCCAATCCTGCAATAAAAGATTTGCAGGAGTCGGGTTCCGATCCCAACCCTGAATGGTTTTCACAGCGTTTCATCTCGGCTGGGTTTTATGCACTGGTCGATTTCGAAAAAGTACATCCCCAGCCCGATTTTTTTTCTAACAAATGCGAATGGAAAGCCCTGGATGAAATTGATCGTCTGATGATGGACCACCGGCAAATTCTGGGGAAAGCGCTGGAAACACTGCGGTTGCACCTCAGTTATCAGCCGGTTGGCTACAATCTTCTGCCCAAAAAATTTACCATGCCCGAGCTGCAAAAGTTGTATGAAACCATTCTGGGCAAAAGCCTCGACCGCCGCAATTTTCAGCGAAAAATCCTTTCATATAAAATTCTGAACAAACTGGATGAACGCAAAACAGGCGGTGCATACAAGGCACCATTTCTGTATGAGTTCAACCTGGAAAATTACAATAAAGCGCTAAAGGAGGGTTTTAACGGGAACTGGTAATCCGCAGCTGACTTTACATAAACAGAAAGTGCCGGGTTAAAATAACAACGGTACAAATTCAGAGAGGTACACCCGCCAGTTACGCCAGATGTGGCCGCCTTCGCTTTCGCGGTAGATGTATTCCATGCCCATGCTGTCGAGTTTTTCGCGGTACTGTTTCACGGCATCGTACAGAAAATCGGCTTTTCCTATCCCAATCCAATAGAGTTCATAGCCATTCTCCATTTGCCGTTTCAGTGTTTCATCGATGTTTTGATACACTTCATGCGAAACATCCTGGTTGGGCAAAATAGCAGCCGAAAAAAGTCCCACATAATCGAATGTATTGGGATAGTAGCGCGAAATGTGCAGCGAATGAAATCCTCCCATGGAAAGGCCAGCAATGGCGCGGCTGGCTTTTTCGGCTTTCACACGGTAGTTGCTTTCCACGAATTTCATGATGTCAGGAAATGAAGCTTCGTAGGTGCCGTCCATGGTTTTGGGCACCATAAACTGTGGTTTGTAAAAACCATCGGTTCCTTCGCCGGGCGCAGCATCCTGAATCACGTTTCCGTTGGGCATTACCACAATCATGGGTTTGGCTTTTCCCTGCGCAATCAGGTTGTCCATAATCTGAGCGGTCCGGCCAAGTGTAATCCAGGCTTCTTCGTCGCCGCCGGCACCATGCAGCAGATACAATACCGGATATTTTTCGGAACTGTTTTCGTAACCCGGCGGGGTGAAAATGGTCAGACGGCGTGTCTTGTCAAGCGACGGCGAATCGTACCAGCGGCGTGCAACGGTTCCGTGCGGCACGTTATTCACTTTGTACAGATCGGCCTGTTTGCCGCCAATGATGAAAATGTTCATTACCGAGGCCACATCGCGTACGATAAACGGATTGTTCGGGTCGGTTGTTTTAAAGCCATCAATAATAAATGAATAGCTGTACAACTCAGGCTCCAGCGGTTCGGTGGTAAAACTCCAGATTCCGTTTTCGCCCTTTTCCATAGCAGCCGAACCGGATGTCCAGCCTTCGGCAGGCATCCATTCTCCTGCCAGCTTCACTTCTTCGGCATTAGGTGCATTCGCCCGGAAAGTAACCGAATTATCGTCATGAATTTCAGGTGAAACAATTTCTTCGCCACCAAACAGCGATTGCTGCGCGTAGGTGGAAGCAGATAAAAAAACAGCAATCATAAGTGTTAAAATCAGATGGTTCTTCATTTGGATTACTTTTATCAGATTTCGTTTAAAATATTTTTGAATTGAATTGTTTGGGTAAATATAATACTTTTGTGTAAAAATGACACATTAACAAAAAAACAAATCAAAAAGGCCGCAAAAGTAATCGTTCCGGGACAGTAGGGTTTGCATGCCACACAATCGCAAAAATTATTGCGTAATTTACCAGGTAAATACTGTTTATTTTAACCGAAAGAGATTAAATTAACTCCACAGAGTTAAAATGACAAAAAGCTGACGTTCGTTCATTTCAACCTGAGAATCAATTTCGGCGTGTGCGGGTAACCTGACGGTTAATCTTATAGGAAAAACCAACGGTGAAAAACTCTTTCAGCTGAACTTTGGCCTTTTCGCCAATTACTTCGCCCTGGTCATTTTCAATCGGGAACTTCACATCATCGTCGTAAATCATGTGCACGAACAACCTCATGTTTATGTGATCGGTTAATTGCATAACCACCTGGTTTTCCCAGTTAATATCGAATTTCGTGAAAGGGGCTTTGAAATTCACAAACATTTTGTATTTCGTTTCATAAGAAATTTCGGGGGTAAAGTCTTTTCTGAAGGTGAGGTCGGCATTCAAACCCGGGAGCCAGAAACCCTTTTCACCCCTGCCGATACCAAACTTTGTCTGATCAATTTTAAGGGTATCCCTCACATAAACATTCTTTAAAGTAAGCGGGGCAAGAAAAAGTGAGAAATTATTATTCGGTTTATAGTCGAGACCGATTTTAAAATAGGTACGGGCCGGTGCAAAAAAAGCGGATATTGGCTTCGATTCATCAGTTTTCGGATAATTATACCCGTTGAATATTTGTGTTTCGAAGTTAAATTCTGAACTGTAGTACCACTTTTTAAACGCACTTAAACCAAGGCGTGAAGTAATTTCAAACTTATCGTCATTTTTTCGCAGCTGCGATTCAGCACCCCCCGTCCGGATATAACCGTTCCTGAATTCGACAGAATTTTCCCACTTCACCTTTCCGTCGCTGTTTGAATAATTGGCAAACCCTTTTAAAACCATTAAAAGCGAGAGGGCACTTTGCCCCCCTTTTTTCCAGTTTTCAATATAGGTTTGGGTAAAGCCCACCGAACCGTCACCTCCAATGCGCCACGGAGTAAGTACCTGGTATTTTTGGCCCACACCCGAAAATCCGGTAATATCCCTGTTCAGGCTTTTAAAATCGAACTCCTTGGTTTCTTTTGGGGTGAAACGGCTAAATGTAACACCATCATCAATAAGCAGCTGAATGGTTCGTTTGTCGAGGTTTTTCACCAGTAACCGGAGTGAATCATTCTGCTCATTTTTCAGCCACACACGCGAAAAATACTGGTTGTTATTTTGCAACAAAACAGATGCTTCATCACCCACCAGGTTGGTCATCCGCAGTCGTGTGGTATCAATAAAATCGGCATATTCGATAAATTCATCCAGTATCAAAGAGATTGAATCGTTTACCGCCCTTACAACAGCATCGTTGTAATTTTTCAGCACTTCAAAATTATTTGCTTTCACCGAATCGGTTAATCGGTTTTTCCGGGTGTTAAACTCTTCCTGCAACCGCTGTTTCCGGTAATTCTCAACAACTGAATCGCGGTAAGCCCAAATTACTGAGTCGTTATATTCTTTTCTTATTTGTTCCATGTAACGGTTACGCATGCTGTCGAGGCGCAAAATCCGGGCAAAATCATCGGGCGATTGCATCAGTGAATCCGGAATTACATCCGGAATCTGAAGGCTGTCAGGAAAAGTATAAATTCCTTCCCTGAAAAGTTTCTCGCTTTCTCCTACAGGTATTGTTCCTGCCTTTTCCTCAATATCTGTAACCAGTTGCAGGGGCACGGTTATTTCCTGTTCAATATATTTTTGCCTCAGTTTTTCCCATAAACTGTCAATGTCATTTTGGAGGTCGGCAGCCGGGTAATACCCCGGAAGACTCAAGCTATCGGGCACATGTTCGGGCAGCCGGTAAACGAAATATTTGGCAGAATCATTCAATGCGTCTTCCAGACTAAACAGGATTGTATCAATGGGTTCTTTTTCAATAAAATTAACCAACCCGCGAACTGATTCCCCCGTCTCACTTTGAGTTACATGCCAATACTTTTCTTCACCGAAATACCTTTTCAATAAATCAATTCCAAATTCAAGGGTTTGTTTTTCTTCATCATCTATAACATTATTTTGGGAGAAGCCAGTATTTACAAAAATGAAAGACAATAGCAGTAAAGCAAAATTTTTACTTATTCCTGAAATCATAGTTTAAAAGTTTTTACAGCTTTTCTGAGTTCAAAACGCAAAAATAGTATTTATGTTGTTTAGTACACGGTTTTTCGTCCATTCTCCGAGTATAATAGTTATTTTAGCGGCACAACCGGCTAATTGTTAAAATTAAAACAACAAAATGAATAACGACAAGATGAGATACCGCACCACAAAAATAAAACCAGGAAAAACAAAAGTAACATGATTTCAAGAGAAGAAGATGGAAAGTAAAACGCGAAAACATACTGGAATGTGAGAAAATAGGAATCCCACTGCCTGAATTTGCCGCGCTTTCGCTCGATGCCATGAAGCAAATCGATGATAAACTGGGGCTTTAACTGTTTCACTTTTAATTGGTTCAAATAAAACCTGCTCAATAAATTTGAATAATACTTTTTTATTTGGAACGCATTGAGTATTTTTGAACAACTATTTAAGTGAACGGACAACCTAACTTTAAAAATATGCCTTTTGACAGAAATAGCATCAACCTCATTGCCAGGGGAGATCAAAAAAAATTCAGGCAACTTATGGAATGCACCTCCGATGAACTCTTCCTTTTTGCTACCAGTATTCTTCGAAGAAAAGAAATTGCAGAAGAAATTGTCAGCGATGTTTTTGTAAAAACCTGGGAAAACCGTACCGAATTATGGAAAATCAGTAACCTCAGGGCTTACCTCTTTGTAAGCGTAAAAAATGCCTGCATCTCACACATACGAAAAGAAAAAAATGACAAAGTAATTTCCATCGACGGGATGGAGAATTTCTGTTTTATACCTGTTGAGGACCCTGAAACTGAATATATCGACAAAGAGACACTTTCTCAAATCCATAAAGCCATCGACCAACTTCCGCCCAAATGTAAAATGGCTTTCACCCTGGCCAAAATAAACGGGATGAAATATAAAGAAATTGCTGAAGTGATGGAAGTATCAGAAAAAACAGTAAACAACCACCTGGTTTATGCCATAAAAAAACTAACCGCCATACTTGGCATCAAAAACAGGAAAAAAAACAAACCCCAACCTTTAAAACAAGCCAGCTTATTTTAACCTTCAAAAATGCCAATTCTGTTTAGGTAAAATTCCGGAGTTCTACGTCGTATTACAAGAAACGATTACATGGCAAGTGAAGATAAAATATACGAACTCATTTCCAAAGAATTAACATCCGGAATTTCGGAGCAGGAAAAGACCATGCTCCATAATGAATTTTCGGCAAACCATTCGTTGAAAAAACAATTTCAGCTTCTGCAAAATTTTTGGAATTTCTATTTTCCGGCCAGCAAACCACACCACATCATTGAAAAATCCGAAAAAAAGCTGGGTTTCACATACGAGACTAACTCCCGCTTTAATGCTGGATTGATTTATAAAATTTCCGCAACTATCTTGTTGATTTTTTCACTCGGTTTTTCAGCTTATCTTTTAACACGGGCCGAACAAAGTTATAGCGTAAACGAATATTACTGTGGGCCGGGTGAAGTGAAGGAGGTTGTTTTATCGGACGGCACCAAAGTCTGGTTAAACAACAAATCATTTTTACTGGCAATTGAACCTTTCCGGGGCGAAGAGCGATGGGTGAAGCTCATGGGCGAAGCCTACTTTGAAGTGGAACCCGATGCCGAAAAACCATTTATTGTGGAGACCCGCAATTTGAAAACCACTGTACTGGGGACAAAATTCAACATTATTGCCTATCCTGATACGGAAGACCAGGAGATTGAGCTCTACCACGGAAAAGTAAAATTAGCCCCCAAAGAAAGTACTGAAAAAGAATTAAATCTTAATCCCGGGGAAAAAGCCCGGTTTTCTGAAAACCAAAACGAAATAAATGTTTCAGCCATTGAAGCCACCAAACCTGCAGCATGGCGAAACGGCCTGATGAGTTTTTCCAACGAAGAGCTTTACAGCATTGCCAACACGCTGGAAAGAAAATTTGAAACACCTGTTTATATTGGCGATCAGCAAACCGGAAAGTTAAGGTTCACGGCTGAATTTGAGGAAGAGCCACTGGAAAAAATTTTACACCTCTTAAAAGAGGCAAAAGCATTTAATTACGAAATTACTGACGACGGTATATTTATCCGTTCTGTGAAATAAAAAAATACCTAAATCAATTAGAATCGACAAGGCAGAAGGCTAAACACCTCCTGCCTTTGAGAAAGATAATTGTGAGTTTTTAATTTATTATTGTTTAATGATCTAAACCATTTTTGTATGGAACAAAACACGAAAGGTTTGCTGTCCCTTTGTTTGCGACAGCTAAAAAAAATCCACCGGGTTTCAATAGCGCTGATGTTATTGATGGCGCTGGTGGTAAATGTTCAGGCCAGCACCTATTCCGAGTCGGTTAAATTCGACCTGAAGGTGAAACAAGCCAGCCTGAAAGAAGTATTCAAAACAATCACCGAACAGAGTGAGTTCAAGTTCATTTACAACAATGACGTTGTAAACGACAACCAAAAGGTGACTTTGAGCACAACCGATGCCAGGGTCGAGGAAATCCTCGATGAAATCCTCCCCCAGCATAAATTGGCTTACAAAGTTATCGATCGTCAGGTGATTGTATTTCCCGAAGAGGAAAAATCAGCAAGTCCGGCCACATCATCATCAGTTGGCCAGCAGGAACGGACAATCTCCGGAACTGTTACCGATGAAGATGGTGCGCCGCTGCCCGGTGTTTCTGTTGTAGTAAAAGGAACAACTACCGGGATTGTTACTAATGCTGATGGTAATTACTCGCTGGAAATACCAGACGATGCAAGAACACTTGTTTTCTCGTTTGTAGGTATGCGGACACAGGAAGTAGCTATTGGTAATCGCACCAACATCGATGTGGTGATGCAAGCCGAAACCATTGGGCTGGAGGAAGTTATTGCCGTAGGGTATGCTTCGCAGAAAAAAGCCAACATTGTAGGATCAGTAACCTCAATTAGTGGCGAAAAAATTGAGTCCATCCCCTCATCTGACGTTACAAACGCCCTATCGGGCCGTATGCCCGGGTCGGTTGTAATACAGGGAAGTGGTGAACCCGGACAAACTTCGGCAAGAATTCTTGTTCGTGGTCGTACTACCTTAGGTGATAATACCGGACCACTGGTAGTTGTGGATGGTATTCCCGGGCGTTCGCTTGGTGATATCGACCCGGTTGATATTGAAAGTATTTCGGTATTGAAAGATGCCTCGGCTGCTATTTACGGCGCTACTGCTGCAAACGGTGTAATCCTTGTAACCACCAAACAGGGACAAACCGGGAAACCGCAGTTGAGCTATCAGTTCTACCAGGGATTCATGCAGCCAACCGTACTTCCTGAAGTTACCAATGCCGGTGACTATGCCACCATGCTCAGCGAATTCCAGGATTATGAAAACAAGCCCAGGACTTTTTCCGATGAGGATATCGACCTCTTTTACAGTGGCCGCGACCCGTGGGAACATCCCAACAGTGACTGGGTGGGTGACTTGATTGCCAACTGGACCACCACCACAAAACACAACGTGAGCCTCAATGGTGGAACTGCCAACGGGATGAGTTACTATGTTTCTTTCGGGTATAAAAACGAAGAAGCCATTTATAAACAGGAATCAACCAACTACAAACAGTATAACCTAAGGGCAAATCTGGATGTTCCTATCACTGACTGGTTAAAAACATCAATAGATTATGCCGGGTACCTAAATAACAAACTGTACCCAACGAAAAGTGCAGGTGACATTTACGGACAATCTACACGATTGGTTCCCACCCAGTGGTCATTCTGGCCAACAGGAGAACCGGGACCCGATATCGAATACGGTGATAACCCTGTGGTAACTTCAACACTGGAAGGTGGTTACGACGACCAGAAATCATATATTAATCAACTGACTTTTGGCGGTACAATTACGCCGCCAATGATTGAGGGATTAACCTTGAGTGGTCAGTTTACTTATGATATTACAAATTGGTACCGCAAAAGATTTCGTAAACCGTGGATTCTCTATTTCCCGAAATGGGATACTGCTGTACGTGACTCGGAAGGGTTTATTACCGAAATGGAACTCACACCCACCCCACGTGGTTATTCTGCTCCGGAACTTGTTGAAGATTACGACAGAAACATCAGAAAGCTGACCAATTTCAGCTTTAATTACGAACGCGAATTTGGAGATCACTCTGTAAATTTATTCGGGGCTTTTGAACAACTTGATCAAAAATCTAACTATTTCGGTGCATTCCGCAGATATTACATTTCGGATGTGGTACAAACACTGGATGCAGGTGCCGATGCTGATAAAGACAACTGGGGAAGCATGTATATTTACGCCCGTAAATCGTGGATCGGTCGTCTCAATTACAGTTTCCAGGGTAAATACTTAATGGAAGCCATCTTCCGCCGCGACGGTTCACTGAAATTTCCACCCGACAGCCGCTGGGGTAACTTCCCCGGATTACTGTTAGGATGGAGAGCTTCAGAAGAAAGTTTCTGGCAGGAAAATCTCAATTTCATCAATTACTTTAAACTGAAAGCCACTTACGGTAGAATTGGTATGGATCCGGGCGATCCGTTCCAGTACATGAATAAATACATTTTGGGAAGCGGTTTGACTATGGGCTCAGGCAAAGTGGTTGAAACAGTGGTTCAGCAGGAAGGTGTGGCCAACCCAAACATCACCTGGGAAAAACAAACCACCTATAACTTAGGATTCGAATCCCAGTTGCTCGACAACATGTTCTCGTTAGATGCTGACTTTTTCTACAGCAAACGATCAGATATTCTTGCCTCAAGAGATGCCTCAGTTCCCGGATTTACCGGCTTGGCACTGCCTGATGAAAACATCGCCGAGGTGGATAATCGCGGGTTTGAAATCATTGCCGGATACCACAAGGAAATCAACAACGATTTCCGTTTAGATTTATCCGGTAACATTGCCTACAACCACAACGAAGTGGTATTTATGGACGAACCCGAAAGGGCAGTTCCGTGGCAACAGCGTACAGGTCATCCCTACGGTGCAACATTGCTCTACAATGCCATCGGTATTTTTGCCGATCAGGCCGAAGTGGATGCCTTACCAAGCTGGACCGATGCCGGACCGGGTGACGTGATTTTTGAAGACGTGAGTGGTGACGGTGAAATTACTGCCGACGACCGTATTCTGTTGGATAAAACCGATGCACCGGAAATTTTCTACGGTATCTCACTTGATGCAACTTATAAAAACTGGACGCTCTCGGTACTGGCACAAGGCCAGGGAACTTATTACCGGATGAATATCCAGGACGGACGACGCGGGGAAGCCGGAAACTACTTCCAGTGGAGTTTCGACAACCGCTGGACACCTGAAAACAGAAATACCGATGTGGCCAGGGCTTATAACCGCGACGATGCGTACTGGGCATTTGACGTGAACAACAGTACCTACCACTACGACAACATGGCTTATTGCCGTTTGAAAAATGCGGTACTTACTTACCACATTCCGCAAAGTGTGTTTGGTACTTCAGGAATTTCAAGGGCAAGTGTTTACTTTTCAGGAAACAACCTGTTCCTGATTTATGCTGCACAAAAGAACTTTGACCCGGAAATCGGAGCACCGATGACCTATCCGGCTATCAGGACTTTAGCAATTGGAGCAAGGGTAACGTTTTAAAACATTTAAGTAATTTGAAAAATGAAGAATATGAAAAAAACGATAATCTATTCGATAATGGCAACGATGCTGCTGTTTGCAACATCTTGCGAGGATGTGCTCGATCAGAAAGCCGTGGATGCCTTCAATGAGGAATCGGTATTCGAGGATATTAACTTAACAAAAGCTTACCTGGGCAGATGTTACGACTATATTGGCGTTGACAATAATATGCTGCTCGGGTTGCGGGAAGATATACTTGCCGGTGCCACCGATGAGGTATTGTGTATTCACCGTCCCGGAGAATATACCAACATTAAAGGAACCATGAGCCCCGACCAACTGGGCCATTTTGGCAACTGGCGTTTTAACTGGATAACCTGGTCGTTATATGGCAATATTAAAAACGTAAATGTTTTTCTGGCCAATATTGATGATGTTCCTGCTGAAACAACGCCCGACCAAACATTGAAAGAAAGAATGAAAGGAGAAGCTTTTTTTATCCGGGCATTTGACTATGTGAACCTGATGCGCTCGTATGGCGGTGTAGTTCTCATTGAAGAACCTTTTGAACTGGGAGAAGATTTCCTTTCTGTTCAGCGTTCATCCATCGATGAAACACTGGCTTTTATCCTGGCTGATTTGGATCAAGCTATTTCTTTGCTTCCCGAAAAAGACGGCATGGATCAGGGACGTGCCACCAAAGGAGCTGCCGCAGCTTTGAAATCGAGAATTCTGAGCTGGAGTACCGGTATTTTAATGAACGGTGGTTATCAACCATCCAATCCGCTGGTTTCTTTCCAGAGCGGATCACGCACGCAAAGGCTGGAAGCAGCCAAAGCAGCTGCCAAAGCAGTTATCGATGGCCAGTACGGGCATTATGCACTGGCAGGAACCACTGATGATCCGCCAGCTGAAATGACAGAAGAAGTTGTGATGCAATACGCCGATAATTTCTTCAGCATTTTCACCCAAAAAGGAGAATGGAATGATGAAGCTATCTGGGGTGTTCAGCACTTACAGTCGCAGGGTAATACCACCACCCAAAACCGCTGGTGGGGACCAAACGGCTACCACAACTGGGGTAACAACGACCCGAATGAGCCCGTTGTCCGCAAGTTTGAAATGGCTGACGGAACTCCTTTCCAGTTCGACAAATACGATCCGGGTAACACTACCGTGCGCGAATTCACAGCCAAAGAGCTGGCTGAAGATCCGGAAAGGAATCCTTATGTAGGCCGCGAACCACGTTTTTACGCTACCGTTTTGTTCGATGGTGCCCAATGGATGCAACGGCCAAGTGACGGCCAGGGAATTGACCCGGAGGGCCGTATTCAAACCGGATATTTTATGAAGCCCGCGCCCAATGAGGATGAAATTGACCAGGCAGGACTTGATACCCGGCAAAGTTTTATCGAATCGTGGAACGGAACCAAAAACGGGTATTACCTGAAAAAATACCAGGACCCGGCAACAGTTGGCCAGCACTTTAACAACGAAAACGCATGGATAGAAATGCGTTATGCCGAAGTATTGCTCGACTATGCCGAAGCTTGTATTGAACTTGGTGAGGTACAGGAAGGATTGGATGCCCTGAACAGGGTGCGTAACCGTGCCGGATTACCCGACAGGGTAACTTCCGATCAGGATCAGGCCAGGGAGTGGTACCGCAAAGAGCGTCAGCTTGAAATGTTTGCTGAAGGTGACCGCTGGTACATGATGCGGAAATGGATGATTGCCGACGAGGTAATTGAAGATGTATATCACATGAAAATTTACCATTATGCCGATGGCAGCAAAAAATGGTTCTACGACACATCACAAAGCGTGGACGACAGACAATGGAATGATACATTCTACTGGCTGCCCATTTCAAGAACTGAAATGAACAAAGCACCGCAATTACAACAAAATCCCGGTTATAATTAACCAGTTAGTTTAGTTAGATAAAAATTAGAAAGACCGGCTCAATGGGCCGGTCTTTTTAAATTGCACCAATTCATTTAGTAAAAAACACAATAAGAATAAAACCAGAAACATGATTAAATTCAAACTTTCCTCGATGATGCTCCTACAATATATGATGTACGCCGTTTGGTGGGTACCACTGGCAGCTTACCTCACGAACCTTGAAGTTGGGAGCACCCAAAAAGCGCTTATTCTAAGCTCGATGGCCATTGGCTGCATGGCCTCACCCCTGGTAGGAATGCTGGCCGACCGTTTTTTTGCAGCGCAAAAAGTACTGGCAGGTTTGAATTTTATTCATGCTGCTATGCTGCTCTGGGCAGGGACTACCAACAACCCCAATATTTTATTCCTCTGCCTGCTGCTGGGCATGCTGGCCTACATGCCTTCGTGGAGCCTGACAAGCGCCATTGCCATGGCGCACCTGCCGTCGGAAGACTTCCCGAAAATCAGGGTGTTTGGCTCCATCGGATGGGTGGCATCGGGTATTTTCAGTGTCATTTTCATCCGGTTTTTAAACATCGATTTCGACGGGACCAACATTCCATTTTATTGCGGTGCCGGTGTAAGTTTCATTGCTGCATTTACCAACCTTGCCCTGCCCGACACACCACCACTGGCAAAAGGGCAAAAAGCCACGCTCATCGATGCATTCGGACTGGGAACCGTGCAATTAATGAAAAACAAGAATTTCGCTATTTTCATCGTTCTCTCCTTCCTGTCGATGATCCCGTTTGCCATGTATTATTCCTATTTCTCGGAATTCCTTTTATTCATCGACACAAAATACATTTCAGTTACCATTAACTGGGGCGTACTGTTCGAAATGGGCTTCATGCTGCTGGTGCCGGTGGCCATTAAAAAATTCGGCTTACGCAAAACCATGATTTACGGCCTTGTTGCCTTAACCATTCGATATCTGGCATTTTATACAGGTGGCGTAGTTACCCAACCCTGGATGTATTACATCGGTATTTTAATTCACGGGCTCATTTTCGGTTTCTTTTATGTGGGCGGTCAAATTTACATCGATAAAAAAGCGCCCAAACAGTTGAAATCTCAGGCACAGGGTTTCATTTTCCTCGTAACTTTCGGGCTGGGACTACTGGCAGGCAACTTCCTTTGTGCCAAACTTATCGACTATTATCATACTGATGCAGGATATAACTGGGATGCAATCTGGGGAATCACAACATTGTTTTCCGTACTGCTTCTTATTCTGTTTGTTGCGTTTTTCAGAAATAAAGATGTGGACTAAAATTTATTTAAAAAACAGGTAATACCAGAATGTTGTACGGAAATTCGGGTAAAGCGTCCGTTGTGCCTGCTCTCGCGATGAGCTGTTTTGCTGAAAAACCTGGTAATACTGCCTGAAACGCTGCTCAATCTGTGGATCGATTCGCAGGTACTCCAACTCGGGGAAAGTTCCCATTTGAAGCTGTTTGTAACCTGTTGCAGCCTCCTGAATATGACGGGGAATTCTCCTGTAACCGGACTTCTCGAGCAACGGCAGATTTTCAACAATGCCTTCAATGTCTTTTTCCAGCAGTTGCCAGGCAAACTGATATTCCAGTGCAAAAACATTGGTTGAATCGGTGGAAACAAGGTGTTCGAGGTTAGCTGCCGGATTATCCGAAAGCACAAAAAAATCGGATTCCGGTTTCAACCGTCTCTTTTCGCCCAGTTCGGGATGGGCATTCACAGCTTCATCGTCAAACAGCAGTTTTTCAAATGCGTTGGCCTCTTTTCGGTAAAAAACCGATTGCTTTAATGTGTGAATGTATTTCTGTGCCACCTCGTAATTTCCGTTAATCAATTCTGTTTTTATCAGCATTTTCAATCCTTCGGGAGTGTAGCCGCGCATCACCATATATTCATAAGCCCAGCGCTGCGCTTCGTTAATTATTCCTACCGTGTAATAAAAGTAACCGCCGCGCTTTAAAACTTCGCCCACCATTTTCCACTCCAGGAATAGCGTTCCGCCATTTGGATCCTGCGGAAATTCAAAAAGTCGTTCGGTAAGCTGGCCGGTTTCGGCAAGCGCAATATTATTCAGAAAAATAGTAAGCCTGTTTGTGGATGGAAACGCCTCATTAAAAGCAATCAGTTTTTCGTATTGCTGCTTGTAAAACAGCTCTTCCACATGAAAATAGTGACTGTTTTTTTTGTCGGTTTTGGGAACAAGCGCAAACGCCAAACCAATTAAAACAACAAAAGGTACACCTTGGATCCAGTTGATTTTTTTTGTCTTTATTTTCTGATGACTGCTAATTTTAAATTTTGAGAGAACCGGAAGCAGTAGAATAATAAAAACAAGGACAGCAAGTTCTTTTAACTGCATTCCTGTTTGTTGTGCTTCAATGGGATGAACCAGCAGATTGGCAGGCGTTTGATAAAACAGAAATTCTATTGAAATGTAAAAAACGGCTGCGCTTAAAATCAGGACCGATACTATTTTTTTCCACCAGTGCTCATTCCTCTCTACTACCAGATGCACTACAAACAGCGCAAGAAAAATCCACGAAAAGCCGCCGGTTAAAATGTACCATAGCGGAAACAGGAGCACCGGAATCCATTCCAGTTTCATACTGAAAAACCGTAATGTGCAATAAAATAACAACAGTTGCAGGAAGATTCCAATAGTATTAACTGCAGCATACTGGTAGTTGGCCTGCAGGTAAACCATTCCCGCCCCAATTAAAAACGGGAAAATAGTTGCCGGCCTTCCTGTTTTGATTTTTGCAATCCGGGCCACCAAACGAACCGAGGCGAAAATAATCAACCCCATCAGTACCGGCCCTGTAAGTTTGTGGTAATAGAATGCCGATACCAAACTTCCGAGGTATTCCAAAAAGCCGCCCGGCTGATCGAAATGTTCTTTTAAATACGAAAAAGACACCAAAAACAGCGATGCTTTTTCCTGATAAAAGAAAATATAGTTGGCAAACCAGTAGAAATAGAATACTGTTCCGACAAAAAAAAGAAGGTAAGTGAAAAGGTGTAAAAATCGGCTGGTTTTCAGGTTAGTTGCGCTCATCAATCTAAATCATTTATTTCTCAATTTCTGCCCATTGGGCCTGTAAAGCCTGGCTTTCGGCTGTCCGTCGAAGTTCACCCGGGGTAAATGAAATTTCAGTGGTTGCAAATTCAGGAATATTGAAGGTTTTTATAAACCGGCTGTAAAACAGGGGATCTTCCTGTGGCACCACAAAAGGTTTCCCGGCCTTCCCGTTTTGATCCACCCAGGCAATGTATGGCCTTGCTGAAAGCCCGTCGCCGCGCTTGCTGCTAAACATCAGCCACCGTCCGTTTGACGACCAGGAATGGTAGCTTTCGGTAAAACCACTGTTTACATTATCCAATTTCGATACGGTAAAATCAGCGAGATCAACGGAATACAAGTCGGCTTCTTTATGCCATATCGGAAAACAGCCGTAATCGTGCAGGGTAAAAACAAGCAATTTACCGTCGGGTGAAATTCGCGGAAAAGAGACACTGGAATTTTCAGCAGAAGCATCAAAAACAAGCTCAGTCTCCCCGAATTTCCGGGTTTCAGGTTGAAAGGGAACCCGGCACAAATTGTATTTAATGTCCCGGTAATCGTATTCCTCGCCAATCTGGCCGGCACGGCAGAAATAGAGGTATTTCCCGTCGGGCGACCATTCCGGGTAAGTGTCCATGTATAGTTGGTTATTGTCAACCGGCACATCCATCATCTCGTTGGTTTGGGTATCGTACATTACCAGCGATGAATTCAGGTCGGAAACCTCGATTTTTTTCGATTCGGACGCATAAAACTGCTGCACCACTTTATTCGACGAAAAAGCCACGTAGTTCCCCGATGGATGCCAGCGCGGATAAACCGCCCCGTTTTCCATCTCTTCCGTTTTCAGGTTAACTTTTCGCAATTCGCCGTTATCCCAGAAATAGGTACCGCCATGAGAGCCCCGCACGTGAAACAGAAATTTTTCGGTATTCTGATGGGTGAACGAGTGGCAGTTTACACAGTTTTGTTCCAGTACATTATTTTCAACCACTGTTTTTTCACGAAAGCTCGCGAGGTTTCGCTGGACAATGCTGATTTCGGTCCAGCTCTCGTAACCCGGGTGCAGAAGCCGGTAATATAAAAAAGGATCTACTTCGGCATCTGCTACGGTTTGATTAAACGACTGAAACTTGCGCCATTCTTCATCATTTTCGGTATAAACAGTATAAACCAGTTGCCTGTTCCGGTTTTGTTCCAGCAGTTTTTTCCACTTTTTTTCATTAAACTGAATTTTCCCGTTTTTCGATGAAGCAGTTAGCGAAGAACCATTTGCTCCTTCCACAACCACAAAAAAGGCATCGCCTTTTTCTTCGACAAAAAAATTGAGCGGCGCAATATTGAACGGGATGGTAATTGCTGAATAATCGGGTTTCAGAGTAGGCGTTCGTTCCATTAAGATGCTGTCTTCTCCGGGTACGGTTGTACAAGCACCGAGTGAATAGATCAGGATAGAATAATATATCAGGTGTTTCAGTTTCATTTCAATAGGTTCTGTTCCCCAAAAAGTATTAATACGTATAACTCATAAAAGCCACTTTTTTCGAATCGGGGCTCCACGAAGGTACATTAAGGGTTCCCTGGCCGCCGTATAAAAAGGCAATCGTTTTGATTTCGCCACCGTTTGCCGGCATTAACCGCAACATTACCCTTTTGTTGTGCGGGTGCGAGCCAGCCGGAACCTCTGGAGGATAAGAAATCATAATCAGCCACTTTCCGTCGGGCGACGGGTGGGCAAACCAGTTCTGAAACTTGTCGTCTGTCACCTGTTCCTGCTCCGAACCATCGGGTTTCATCCGCCATATTTCCATGCTTCCGCTGCGCACCGAATTGAAGTAAATGTATTTGCTGTCGGGTGAATATTCGGGCCCGTCGTCCAGTCCTTCGGAAGTGGTCAGTCGGATTTCCTCGCCTCCGGTTGCGGGAATTTTATATACATCATAATTCCCGTTGCGTTCGGCACAATAAGTCAGCCACTCGTCGTCGGGCGACCAGCCATGCCAGTACGACGGACCATTGGATGTAACCCGAAACGGGGTACCTCCTTCAATCGGAACCGTGTAAATAATGGAACGGCGCTGACCGTTATCTTCTGTGCTGCTGCTTATTGCCAGTGTTTTTCCATCGAAAGAAATTCCGTGATCGTTGTTGTTGGCCGTCACATCTCCGGTGTTAATCAATTCCGGTGTTCGTTTTTTCAAATCGAAATTATACAATTTCCCTCCGGAATTATACACCAGGAACTTTCCGTTCCGCGACCAGTTGGGCGCTTCAATATGGGTTTCGGTTTCGTAAATCACTTCGCGAATGCCCGACCCGATGTTGATGATTTCGAGCCTGCTGGGTGAAGGGGTTTGATACCCGTCAACATCTTCGGCAGCCGGTTTTTCAAACCGGACATTCCAAAACTTCGCTTTTTCTTTCACCTCTTCGTTGTGCGAACTCACAAACATCCCCACGTGAACCGATGGCGACATAGCCAGGACAACCCGCCCCACCTCAACCAGCGGTGCACCATTTTTCGAAGCCCTGAAAATAAACTCATCTTCCTCTCTTTCCACCTGAATAAAATCAGGCATTTTAATTTCTGACGTAATCTCGTGGGTTTCCCCGCCACGCTTGTCGCGGAATTGCAACGACGTGAGGCCGTCGCCATGAACGGCTGCATCCATATAAACAGCATCTTCCTCTTTGGTATTCCGGATCATCAGTCCCAATTTCCGGTGTGGGTCAACACCTTCGCCTACAAATTCAGGCCTGGCCGAAAAAATAAAATCTCCTTCTACTTCCTGCGACACAAAATAAAACTCATCTCGATCAAACCAGACATTGTACCCAGATCCTTCAACGGTAAATGACTGTTCCCTTTTATCAAAACTGAAATCCCCTTTTAACTTTGGATTTCCAATGTTTTGGCCTTCATATTTCTGAAACATTTCTTGTGCATTTATATTAAATGAAAACACCAAAAACAAAAAAAGCACTGTAAATTTATCCATTTTCATAATCTTAATTGTCTTGTTTAAATAGTTGATTTTGATCTATTTTTTCTCGAAGTAACTCCAAAAACTCTTTCGTAAAAGGTAAAACTGAGTTTACAATTTCTTCATCGAAATCGATAAAATCAGCATAATCACCTTCATTTCTCCAGGCAAATAAATCGGTGTAAAGTTTTCCAAATTTTTTATCAATTTCACCGTTTTTTATGAATTCCTTGAAAAAGTTAATCCGAACTCCATTATGAGTTTTGGCTTCGATTTCATTTTTTAAAAGCAAAGCACTAACCATGTAGAAACTTGCATAATACAACCTGTTAATACATGAATTCCAGCTCTTCGTATTATACAATATAACAGCATCCTGAAAAGTTGCTTCAGCTCGTTCGACCCGATAATTTATATAATCTTTTAGATTAGCCATTTTACAAAACGATACCTTCTCTTTTCACATTTTTATAAAACGGGGTCACTTTGTATTTCGATTCCCACTGATTATTGGAATAAACAAAAACGGAAATGGGTTCTTCAATCTCCAGTTCCAAATCAAAAAGCGAATGCCGGAATTTCTGTTCGGTTTTCAAATCCACATTTTCTATGTCGAGCAAGACCAAAACATCCCAATCGGAAGATTTCCCGGAAGTGCCGCGTGCTCTTGAGCCATACAAAACGACTTTAGCATTTGGGTCAACTTCCTTAATTTTAGCTCTTATTTGAGAAGCAATATGTTTATCTCTTTGATTCATTGGAAACTGTAATTATCCAAATTTATAACTTAAAAAAACAAAACCATGAAGACAACTTCTTACAAAGATTCCCTCAAAGTTAAAAAAGTTGGCAATACTTTTTCAATGGGCTGTTTATTTTTAACAAAACGGGCTGCCAGTTCACCCATCTTTTCGAAATCGACTGACATGACTGAGATTCCGCCACCGACAATTTGCTTCATGGGAGAGTCGTTATAGGAGATCACCCCAACATCCTGCCCGAGTTTCAGTTTATTGACCCGGCATTTTTTTATTACCTCCACCAAATCGGCATCGCGGATCACGAACCAGGCCTGTCCCTTTTTTAACGGAACAGCATTCACACGGTTTATTTTTCTGAAAGCGATTTGATGGCTTTCGCAAAACCGCCTTACAGCAGTAACTGATTCAGCCGGGTGAGGCGTATCTTTTTCCGAATAAACCATTATCAGCTCATCGTATTTGTTCAACTGCGGAAACCCTTTTTCAAGGCATTGCAAAACCGCCCGATTGAAATCCTGTACCAAATAATTTCTGTTTCTTCCGGAAGCGTTGCCCATATCGAGCACCAGTAATTTGTTGGGATCGATTTTATCCAAAACCGGTGAAATGGTTCGGTGGTCGATATTCATAACAATATACATGCTGTAGCGCCCCAGGCTGTTTTGAATCAGCTGATAAAAAACTTCTTCGTTGTAATGATGAAACAACAAATCCACCGAATAGGCTTCGGGCAGGTTTTTGCGGAACGATTGATACAACTGCTCTTTGAACGCGCTAAAATCGTCGAGCAGCATAAAAACCTTGTACGTTTCGTTGGCCACGAAATAGCCTTTGGTGGGTGCCGATTCTATTACGGCACGTTTTCTCAGGATGCTGTACGCCTTAAAAACCGTGTCGCGCGAAAAACCGCTCTGGCTGCTCAGCCGGTTCACCGAAGGCAACACATCACCTTCTTTTAACGTTCCATTGCTGATGGCTTCCGTGATGGAATGCACCAACTGCTGAATTTTGGTTTGCCCGGCCGGTTTAATGATATGTAATTCAGGTATTTTCATTTTCTTTTGAATAGGCTGTCTCAAAAGTTAAGGTTCAAGCTAATTTGTCATGTTGGCATGAGACGATGACAGTAATATCCAAAATACAAATCACAAATCACAAATAAATTCCAATGTTGCATTTCTTTAAATTCCAAAATTTTTAACTATGTCTTGTTTCGAAAATTGTTTTTTTTGATTTTGGTGCTTATTTGAAATTTGATTTTTGTCATTTATCAATTTATTTACAAACATTATATTACATAAATATGTCATCGACAGGAACTTCGCTCAGAATGACATCTATGAGGACTTTTGAGACAACCTCACAGCTATTATTTATAAACCGGCCCGAAATTGGCGCAGGCACGGTAATCAGATCCTTCTTTATCTTCACCGAAAGCATTCCATGCACTGGGCCTGAAAATTTTGTCTTCATCCACGTTGTGCATATTTACCGGAATGCGCAGCATTGATGCCAGGGTAATTAAATCGGCACCAATGTGCCCGTAACTGATAGCCCCGTGGTTGGCACCCCAGTTGGCCATAACCGAATAAACATCTTTAAAGGCACCTTTCCCGGTTATCCGAGGCACGAACCAGGTGGTTGGCCAGGTTGGATTTGTCCGTTCATTCAGTATTTCATGAACCTCATCGTCCAGCTCAACGGTATAGCCTTCGGCCAGTTGAAGAACCGGTCCGAGCCCTTTTACCATATTAATGCGCGACATGGTAACCGGCATCTGGCCTTCGGTTTTAAACTGGCTGGAAAAACCGCCTCCCCTGAAATATTCGCGATCGGCAGGGCAAAAACGGGTTTTAGCAAGGCATTTTTCAACCTCTTCTTCCGTAATATCCCAGAAAGGTTTCATTACCGGATTACCGTTTTCATCGCATTGCTGGGCGGTTGCATCCAGTGTTGTTGAACCTGAATTGAGAAGATGGATGATCCCGTCTTTTGCCACCCCCGTTAACGTTTTGCCGGTAACCCGTTTTACAGCATCGGGGCTCCAGTAGGTACGCACATCAGAAAAAATCTGCGCCGTATTGGTGAGCAAATGGCCGAATAACATTGGAACGGCGTTGAGACTGTCATTTTCGGTAGCTAACACATAAGCTTCGCGAATACCGTTCCAGTCGAATGATGAATTTAACAAGGTTTCAGAAAAATCGCCGTTGGGTAAATAATCGGTCCATTGGCGTTGCCCCTGAAAACCGCCTGCAATGGCATTTCTTCCATTTGATTCTTCACCAAAACCGGCCTCTTTCAATTTCGGGTTACCAATCATCAGGTCGCGGAAAATCAGTGTCATCTTCACCACTGTCTCCCACTCCTTGTCTTTTCGGTCACGATCAACCTGAACCTCGGGCTTATTGTAGTCATCGCCTTCAGTACAGTTTTCCCGGGTCCACTTTAATGCCTTTTCAAATTCTTCCTTATCGTAAATTTCTTCGTCAATGCGGCGTTTCACTTCGCTCATATCCACAAACTCGGTGCGCATGCCCAGGTAATCCTGGAAAAAATCGGGATTCACCATTGAGCCGGCAATTCCCATTGATGTGTAACCCAGCGAGAGGTACGATTTTCCTTTCATTTGAGCCACGACCAGCGCCGAACGCACAAACCGGATAATTTTTTCTTTCACATCTTCAGGAATGGAATTATCGCCGGCATCCTGCACATCGCGGCCGTAAATACCAAATGCAGGCAACCCTTTTTGAGTGTAACCGGCAAGTGCTGCCGCGAGATAAACTGCACCGGGCCGTTCAGTGCCATTAAATCCCCAAACAGCTTTGGGAACAAGCGGATTGGCATCCATCACTTCGGTGCCGTAGCACCAGCATGGAGTAACCGTTAACGACACCCCTACCCCTTCGCGTTCAAACTTATCAGCGCAAAAAGCAGCCTCAGCCACACCGCCAATAGTTGTATCAGCAATTACACATTCCACTTCTTCCCCACCCGGAAAACGCAGGTTTTCTTCAATGAGCTGCGCTGCGGCTTTTGCCAGGTTCATAGTTTGTTCTTCGAGCGATTCGCGTACGCCCCGTTCACGTCCGTCGATGACAGGACGGATACCTACTTTGGGATTCCTCCCGATTAATCTGTTTGCCATAGTTATTTATTTTTGAATGAGTAATTTGCATTGCATTTTATATTATTCACCAGGTGAGCTTAAAGTCACCAGGTGAAGAGTTGTCAAGTGAGACTGTCTGTCCACCGTAATAAAATGAAGGTGGAAATACTCTTCACTTCTCACGTTGTGCTGTGCTGTACTGTGCTGCAATTTATAAAATTTTGATTGGTTTCAAAAATGCTTTTCAACATAAATCAAAAACATGTTGACAAAGCCCACTTCAGGTTTTGGGCAGTGTAAATTGTGATTCTTCATAAATTTAATTTGGGATGCAAGGTATATAAAAAAGAAGAGGACAGCTCAACAGCTGCCCTCAATTTTAACCCCCAAACACACATGCAATGCAGAACGCATTGCACTACAAACATATTAATTAATTTTGATTTATTCAAAAAATAATCCGGTAAATTGTATTTTTTTCATCGTTTTGGCAGAAATTACCTGTCGCTTCCATCCTGTTTAAAGCACTCAAGACGCTTTCAGATTCCAGGTTTAGTTTGTTCACCAAAAAAAATCAGCTCATTTTTAATCAATAGTGTTTTCCCCGGCCTAATAATCAAATTCGATAAACTTTCCGAGTTTTTTGTATTTCTCGTACAACAGTTTGTACTTCTCCACATTTTCAGGAATTGGATGATATTCGGTTTCAATACCGCTGCCCATTTTTTTCTGTGCTTCAGAAGTATTGGCATAAACTCCTGCTGCAACTGAAGCTGCCATTGCGGATCCCAGTGCACAAGCCTGCTCGGAACGGGCAACTTTAATGGGCATATCCAGCACGTCGGCCACAATTTGCATTACGAACGGTGATTTTTTAGCCACACCGCCCAGTGCAATAACACCATCGATGCGAACACCTTCATCCATAAAACGGTCGTTAATGGCTTTAGAACCAAATGCAGTGGCCTCCACAAGTGCACGGAAAATCCGAGGCGCATCAGAGCCGAGGTTCAGCCCGGTGATTGCACCTTTCAACGCCTGGTTGGCATCGGGTGTGCGCCGTCCGTTCATCCAGTCGAGTGCCACAATTCCGCTTTCTTCCGGCGGAACCTTAGCAGCAGCCTCGCTTAATTCAGCAATAATTTTATCCGAAGTTTCTTCAATCAGCTTTTGTTTGGTGGTTTCATCTATCAAATCCGATTTTGCCAGGATGTTGGTCAGCGGCCATTCCAGCACCTGCTTAAACCAGGCATAAATATCGCCAAAAGCCGATTGCCCGGCCTCCAGGCCTACCATGCCGGGAACAATGGAGCCGTCAACCTGGCCGCAAATGCCGTTCACCAGTTTGTCGCCTACTTCATCCGACGGGGCAATCAACATATCGCAGGTGGAAGTTCCCATCACCTTTGAAAGATAATACGGTTCAATTTCAGCTCCAACTGCGCCAAGGTGGGCATCGAAAGCCCCCACCCCCACCACTACATTTTTGGGAAGTCCGAGTTTTTCAGCCCATTCTTCCGAGAGAGTTCCTGCAGCCACGTCGCAGGTAAAAGTTTCCTTGTAGAGGCGTTCGCGCAGTCCGGCCAGCATCGGGTCGAGTGCCGTTAAAAATTCTTCGGAAGGTAGTCCGCCAAATGCCTCGTGCCACATGGCTTTATGCCCTGCTGCGCAACGGCTGCGTTTCAAAGTTTTCGGGTTGGTATTTCCGGTGAGAACTGCAGGAATCCAGTCGCAGTGTTCCACCCACGAATAAGCTGCCCTGAAAACTCCTGCATCTTCGCGAATAATGTGCAGCACTTTCGCCCAAAACCATTCTGAGGAATAAATCCCTCCTTCATATTTGGTGAAATCGATGTCCCATTTGCGGGCCAGCTGGTTGATTTCTTCTGCTTCTTTCACTGCGGAGTGGTCTTTCCACAGCACGAACATGGCATTGGGGTTTTCTTCAAAACCGGTGGTCAGCGACAACGGAATGCCTTTCTCATCCACCGCCACCGGTGTGGACCCAGTTGTATCGACAGAAATTCCCACCACTTTCCCGGCCACGTCTTCAGGCGCTTGTTTCAACGCTTCTTTTATGGTATATTCCAGCCCTTCAAGATAATCATTTGGGTGCTGGCGAAACTGGTTAACCGGCGGATTGCAATATTCTCCGGCTTTCCAGCGGGGATAATTGTAAACTACACTGGCCACTTCTTTGCCTGTTTCCACATTCACTATTAACGAACGGACCGAATCGGTACCATAATCCAAACCTATTGTATATTTTTCGTCCATATTTTTAAGAATTTTATTGTCCATAATATGCGTTTTTACCGTGTTTGCGGAGGAAATGTTTGTCGAGCAGGGTTTTACCCATTTCTGCTTCGGGGTTCAGCATCAATGTGCGGAAAGCCATTTTGGCCACCTCTTCGAGCACTACCGCGTTGTGCACGGCATTGTCCGCATCGGTTCCCCAGGCAAAAGGCCCGTGATTGTTTACCAGCACTCCGGGAATTTCATCGGGGTTCAACCCTTTAAAACGGGAGAGAATCACCCGCCCGGTTTCCTGTTCATAATTTTCCTGAATTTCCTGATGAGTCATTTTGCGCGTACAGGGGATTTCGCCGTAAAAATAGTCGGCATGAGTTGTTCCCAGGGCGGGAATATCGTAACCGGCCTGTGCCCAGCTTGTGGCCCACTCGGAATGGGTATGTACAACTCCGCCAATATTTTCGAATTGACGGTAGAGCACCAGGTGGGTTGGTGCATCGCTCGAAGGTTTCAATTCCCCCTCAACAACCTGCCCGTACAAATTGAGCACAACCATGTCTTTGGGCCGCATTTTTTCGTAGGGAATTCCGCTGGGTTTAATTACTGCCATGCCATTTTCACGATCGATTCCACTAACATTTCCCCACGTGAAAACAACAAGGCCGTGTTTCACCAAATCGAGATTAGCCTGCAATACTTGTTCTTTCAGTTGTTCAAGCATGATTTTTATTGTTTTGTTATAGTTGATTTCCGAAGTTTATAAAAAGTAAAAATAACACTTAATTTAAATTTAAAAAAGATTCTTTAACAACATCCCAAAAAAAGGTACAAAAAAAGCCCGGCATAATGCCAGGCCTTTCTACCTATCCTCTGCTTTTTATTTGTTACCCTGCTTTAGTTAATTTTTATATCAACCGGTTCTTTTTCAAGTGCTTTCTCTTTTTTGGGAAGTACCAGTTCCAGTATTCCGTTTTCAAAATGAGCTTCAATTTTTTCGCCATCTACAGTTTTCGGCACTCTGAACTTGCGCTCAAAATTGTAAACTCCGAATTCACGACGTTCGTATTTGAATTCTTCCTCTTTTTTATTCTCTTCTTCATTATTTTCAGGAAGTTCAACTTTCACGGTTAATATATTTTCGTGATAATTCAGCTGAACATCGTCTTTTTTAAAACCGGGCAACTGCAGTTCAATTTTGAACGTATCGTTTTTTTCCAAAATGTTGGTAGCTGGTTTACAATTGCAATCGTTCAGGTAGTTTTCATCGTAATCGTTTCTCAACAAATTATTGAACAAATCGTCAACTAAATTACGGTTTACGGTACGGTACGGATTTTCAAATCTTACTAAGTTCATATCATTTCCTCCTAAAATTTTTTATTTTCAATTTTTTATTTTCAATTTCAGTTCTTCATTATCAATCCATGTTCCAACCCCAAAAATCTGCCAAAACATTTAATACTCAATTGTCTTTTATGACAATATGACCACATCCAGACAAGACCAACTGCATTTATGTCATTTTATATAAACATTTAAATTATTAGATGCTTACATACTTGTTGTATTTCTCCCAAACAAAGCAAAATTTTGATTCCTGCTCAACCCGAATAAATCTTTACTTTTGCAAAAAAATACTATGCGCATCGATATTATTACAGTTTTGCCCGAAATGCTGGAAAGTCCATTGAATTATTCCATTGTAAAACGGGCGCAGGAAAAAGGACTGGCTGAAATTCACGTGCACAGCCTGCGCGATTTTTCGGATGACAAACACCGGCGTGTAGATGATTATGCTTTCAGCAAGGGAGCAGGGATGGTAATGGCCATTCAGCCCATTGAAAAAGCCATTGAATCGTTGACATCAAAACGAGAATACGATGAAATCATTTTTACAACCCCCGACGGAAAGCTATTCGACCAAAAAGAAGCCAACACGCTTTCGCTGAAAAAGAACATCATTATTTTATGTGGGCATTACAAAGGGGTTGACCAGCGGGTGCGCGACCATTTCATCACCAAAGAAATCTCGATTGGCGATTATGTTTTAACAGGCGGCGAACTGGCTGCGGCTGTAATTACCGACAGCGTGGTGCGGCTGATTCCGGGGGTTTTGTCCGACGAAACCTCTGCCCTCACCGATTCGTTTCAGGATAACCTGCTCAGCCCGCCGGTTTACACACGGCCTGCGGAGTACAAAGGCATGAAAGTACCGGATATCTTGCTCAGTGGCAACGACCAGATGGTGGACGACTGGAAACACCAACAGGCGGTGGAACGCACAAAAAATTTGAGACCGGATTTGTACAGAAAGTACAATGGAGAAATTCCAAATGACAAATAGCAAAATCGAAATAGATGCTCAAACACTAAACGGGTCAATTAATCTCATTGATTACTAATTGCTCCGGAATTCTATTAACCAGATTTCATGTCCCTCAGAAAAATTATCCTAAAAAATAGGGTATAATCCATTTCAGTTGTATAGGTTTCAGCCTTGTATTGAATCAGCAATTCTTTAGGAACAAATTCATTTTAAGCCTTTCAAATTTTCAAATTCTCATGCAAATAAACAGTAAAAACAGAAATGCCAGTAAAATGCTGCAAAATATAAAGTGAGTACTGGAAGATATTTTACCCCCTGGCCGGATAAATCCGTCCTTGTCCCCCTCAATACCCCATTGCCTGCCATCCCACATTCCTTACGCAGGCATTTCCCCTCAAAAGGGGAAAAAAGCGGACTTTGAGATTTATTGGGACAATCGCTCCGAAGAACGTTGTAGGTAGTCCACTTTCCATACCCGTCAAATTAATCGTTAAATCAGGGACTTAATTATAAAACTAATCTTTGCTTGAGAACTGCAACAAAATAATTGTGCAGAAGAAAACGGACAGCAATGAAATCTACATATATTTTTTGCGGTAGTTATCCACCTGTTTTTTCAGGCGTTTATTTTTGAGGGCTTTGGGATAAATATCGAACAAATAGTTAACCTGCACAAATTCCTGGTCCATAGCATCATCGAGAACAGCCAGTGCCTGTTCTTCCTCTTTATTTTCCAGCAGAAGGCTAACCAGGCGGTATTTAAGCAGCACATCGCTGTTCTTTTTCATGCCGGTTTTGAGTATGCGAAGTGCATTTTGGGTCTCCCCGAATTTTAAGAGAACATCCACCCATGTGAGCCAGATTTCAGCATTTCCGGGTTCGAGGCGTGCAGCCGTTTTCAAGGCATCGGTGGCTTTTTCCAATTTGTTGTAATCGTTGTAAACCCTGGCCAGGGTGAGCCAATATTCTGAATTATCATTGTCAAGCTTCAGCGCTTTGTTAATAAAGACAATGCTTTCGCTGTATTTTTTTTCCACCCACATAATAAGGCCAATACCAAACCAGGCCGTATCGTTTTCAGGATTCAGCTTAATGGCTTTCTGGTAAAAAAATTCCGACTGGAAATAATCTTCCAGGTTGAGGTAACATTCGCCAATGTAACACCAGGCATCATCATTATCCGGGTCAATTTCCAAAAATTCATTATACCGCTCAATAGCTTCATTAAAATTACCGGCATTGGCGTGCGCATTGGCAATATTGAACAGTGCCTGGCTGAAAGTATCGTTCAGTGCCAGGGAAAATTCATACGCTTCAATGGCTTTTTTATAATTTTCTGCTTTGTTGTAGGTAATTCCCAGGTTAAACCAGGTAGAGTAATTAAATGGATTGCTGTCGAGGTAGCGGTTGTAATATTCAATACTTTTATCGAAATCGCCCAACTGATCGCTGAAAAAGCCCAGATCGTACAATGCCTGTTCATTTGCCGGATTCTTATCCAGCGCACGTTCGAAATAGCTCACTGCTTTTTCCACTTCGCCGGCCTGAATATAGGCAGCTCCAATGTGGTAGAGAATATCGTCTTCTTCGGTTGCTCCTGCTTTCAGGGCGCGCCTGAATGACTTTTCTGCATTGCGGTCGTCGCCCAGAATCAGCCATGCCGAACCTTTCATAAGGTGCACATCAGGATTGGCAGCTTCCAGTTGTTCGGCCAGGTCTAAATAGTTGAGGGCATTTTCATATTTCCCTTTGCTAAGCAACACCTGGGCATACTTTAACTGGAGCGGTACCGCGCCGGGGTGAATTTGAATTCCCTGCCGGGCTGCAATTTCAGAGGCGTTTATATCACCTTCATCGAGCAAATACTCAACAATTCCCTCAAATTCAGAAACATCAAAGTACTTTTTCCTGCCTGAAACCAATGACCGTTTAAAACGGCTCAGTGCCTCGTCCAGGTTTTCATCATTAATAAAATTTCGTTCTTCCTGATTCATCAATCCTCCAAAAATGAAAGGGCAAAATTAATAATTCACACCGAATAAAGAAACTTGTTTTTTTACAAGTGTTGTTCCCTTAACAAATCGTTGACCGTTTTCACCGGATTAAAGGTTTCAACAGGAACTTCAACAAAAAGAGTGTTCCAGTTGCTCATGGCTCCGTTCCACAAACCGGGCAGTTCCTGGGCTTTCAAATCCTTTCCGTCTTTCGATTTTTTCGAAATAAAACCTGTTGCCGGATCAGTAAACTGTGTCAGGTCGTATTTTTCGCCTTTGTAATTTTTTACCGCGCAAACCAAATCAACCGGGTTAAAATGCGTGGCATTTTTCACAATATTTTGTTGCTGAACACTTTCCGGGTCAATTTGTGTGCTCTCCACAATTTGCAGCGAAACGGTACCGTCAGGATTCAGGGCCAGAAATGGTCCGCCACCGGGTTCGCCTTCGTTTTTCACCATTCCGCAAACGCGTAACGGTCGGTTGTATTTTTCCCTCAGATAATGGTACAATTCCTCCTTTTCAGTATAGTACTGATTTCTCGGTGGCTTAATATTCAGTGTATGCTCCAGAAAATTGGCTGCCTCGGCCAAAAAAGCACTGTCGAGCGCCGAAGGATGCCTTTCGTTCAAAAATTTTTGATACCTGAAAATCTTTTCCTGTAATTTTAAAAGCACACCCGCCAACGCTTTTTTGTAATCTATGGTAACTTGCTTCAGGTGGTCGGGCACAACATTGTCGATGTTCTTAATGAAAATCAAATCAGCATCCAGATCGTTCAGATTTTCAATGAGTGCACCATGACCGCCAGGCCTAAAAAGAAGGCTGCCATCGGGCTCTCTGAACGGTTCGTTTTTTAAATCAACAGCAATGGTATCAGTTGAAGGTTTCTGCAAGCTAAATGAAACTTCGAAGGTAACGTTCAGTAACTTTTCGTATTTATCTTTTATCTCGTTCAGAAGTTCCTTAAATCCTTTTTGATGCTCAGGCGACACGGTAAAATGAAGGCGTGCAATATTTTTTTTGTCGGTTGAATAGCTTGAAGCCTCAACCAGGTGCTCTTCAAAAGGAGTGCGCTCGCCATCCGGATATTTATGAAATTTCAGCAACCCTTTGGGAAGCGAGCCGTAATTTAATCCTTTTTCATTTAGCAGAAAATCAATCCAGCTCCGACAATTTTTCTTCACATGCCCCTCCCCCACGGCAATTTCCAAATTATTATAAAAGGCAAATTTTTCTTTATTAGCCAGAAATTGCCTGGCAGCGGCGCTTTTCACCAACGTTTCATCGGGGGTATCTGATTGTTCGCAATCTTTCAAAGCTTCAAACAACGCTTTAAACATCCGGCTGGCAGCTCCTGATGCAGGCACAAATTTAAGCGGCGTAATTCCGCGGTCAATCATTTCAGCAAAAAAATCACCGTTTTGTTTTACCTCCTCTTCACTCAGGCTGATGATGCCATTATCGTGGGTTGCAGCTTCTTTTATTTCAAGATAAGGAAAGCCTTTCCTAAAATTTTCAATTTGTTGTAGCACGGTCTCAGGCCGGCTTCCCCGTTCTTTTATTTGTTGTTCATCTTTTTTCGAAAGCATATATAGTCATTTTAAAGTACTTAAAAATAGAAATAAGAATCTTTATTTAAAATTTTCAACACCCTCTGAAGGCATAAAGTTTTCAATATTTTTTGAACAGGTAAAGCTAACATTTTCAGCAGATAATTTTTAAGTAATTTTGCACGGCAAATAATTTAACAATGACGGAATACAAATTCATTTGGGGGCATTCAAAACGGTACAACGATTTTTCAACCTATTTCAGGAACCTGTTTTCGGAGCGGGTGCAGAAGGTGTCGGTTGACGGCGGATTTACCTGCCCCAACCGCGACGGCAAAAAAGGGTATGGCGGCTGCACTTACTGCAACAACAAAACGTTTAAACCTGCCTACTGCAACCTCGAGAACAGCGTGACCAGCCAGATAGAACAGGGCATTCGTTTTTTTGAGAAGAAATACAAATCGATACGGTTCCTGGCCTATTTCCAGGCCTACACCAGCACTTACGCACCGCTGAAAAATTTGATTGAACTGTATGAAGAAGCACTGCAACACCCAAAAATAGTGGGTCTTGTCATCTCCACCCGGCCTGATGCACTGCAAAAGGAATTACTCGATTACCTGGAAGAACTGAGCAAAAAAGTGTATGTGATGGTGGAATTCGGGTTGGAATCGCATCTCGACAGCACGCTGGAGAAAATCAACAGGGGGCATACTTTTGCTGAATCGGTTTGGGCGCTGGAAGAAACCAACCGCAGAGGAATCAATAATGGTGCACACCTGATCCTGGGACTTCCCGGTGAAACCCGGGAAGACTGGCTGAATCAGGCACGAGTTATTTCACAACTCCCTGTTAATAACTTAAAATTACACCAACTGCAAATCCACAAAGGCACGGTAATGGAAAAACAGTTCCGTGAAAATCCCGAACAGTTTCACCTTTTTTCTGCTGAAGAATACATCGAACTGGCGGTGGATTACCTCGAGCTGCTCAACCCGAAAATTATTGTGGAGCGGTTTATCAGCCAGGCCCCACCTGAGTTGCTGATTGCCCCGCGCTGGGGACTAAAAAATAATGAATTCGTGGCTAAGGTGGAGAAACGCCTGAAGGAACGCGATACCTGGCAGGGGAGATTGTACGAAAGCAAGTAACAAGTTGCCCCTGTACTGTTCCGGAATTTGTTTCATCCGTTCCGC